>JAGXNU010000155.1 GCA_019894815.1 Promethearchaeota archaeon | reverse complement strand
ACGTATGACTCTTTTGTAATCAAACAATAACCTTTTTCACCATCTATTCTATTAACTTCGCATTGCCTTTCACAAAATATACAACTTTCAAGGTATTTCTCTGCAAGCGCATTAGCTAATGTTAAGTAATTTTTTGGAAAAATTGGACGATCTCTTAAATTTTCAATCGGTTCTTTTAATAGCCTATTGAATTCTATAGATGAGGCTGCTAAAATTTCCTCAAGTTCTTCAGTTGAACTATCAGAATTATAATCGCATTCAACACTTTTAGCAACCAAGTAACGAGCAATTTCATTATTGTTAATGATCCTTCGATACCTAGGAAATCTTTTGAGGAGTTCTTCGTTTTTCCATACTTTTTCAGAATCAGGTCTGAGAATCTTGAAAACCATGATTTATTCTAAATATAATGTATGAAGGGATTTTTATAACAATTTTTCTTAAAAATTTTTTAAAAATGTTTTTAGGTCTCAAAAGTCAACCAGCTAATTATATTTTGAAGAAACTTCAAATTATCTCCCGCATCAATCCCGAAATCAGAATCTTCTAATAAGAATTCCGAAGAGCCAAGTGTCACGCATCTTCCTGAAAAAAAATCAGATACAGCACAAATAGGTACTGGACCGATCACTCCGATCGCTCCATCTTGAGAATATTTAAATTCGGCTTTCTCAGAAGTCACAATGATATCCTCAACGTCTTCTTCAGAAATAGTGAAAAAAGTACAGTTAGGTAAAACAACCTCTGTAACCCCAGCAGTAATGGGATGATTAAAAAGATCATTTGCTATTAAATTACTTCGATTTACTAAAAAATGTGAAGAAGACTCTTGAACAGCGCCATTCCAAAATCTTCTTACTCCGGTCATTTTATATAATACTCGAATGGAACCCTTTTTCATGGGAATGTCTTTGTCTCCACCTTCGCCACTTGTTAATAGAAGAGATCCACCTTCCCCTACATACTTTTTTATCGCCAGTAACTCATCCTGAGTGAATTTATCAGCCTTTCCATCTAGAGTGTGCTGAACGTTTCCAATGTATAATATATCGTAGTCCTCAAGCATCTCAAAATCGATAGGTCCTTCGTTCTTATCAATATAGTCAATATCATAATCTTCCTCACCTAATGCGAACTCAGGGAATTCTTCTACCGCTTCCTTATGGGAAAGGTCGATTAAAATATTATCAGTCATTTTGCTTGTACCTATTTTGTTAAAAGTTTATTTATTTTGAAGATGTCTATAGTATTACTAGTTGTTCATGCGATATACATAACAATTTAAATATGTAATAAGTAATTTGTTTTTAAATTTTACGCAAATTCAAGATCGCGTAAATCTTTGCTTTTAAACTTTCTTCTTATCAATTAGTGAGATTGATAAAAAAGATCAGAATATAGAAAAGTGAGGAATAAATTTTTTTTATTCTTTTATGGAAATGAATATTTTTTCTGCTGGTCCATCTTTTTTGATGACAGCGATATCTATACCATTGCCAGAGGCCATATCTCTAATTATAGAAGATGAAATGGCTTTAATAATGATATCTTTACCTTCTTCAATCGTTAGATCATCTTTATATTTTGCTTCTAATACACCATAAGAAAAGTTCTGTCCGCTCCCTACAGCGCAGAATTTATCAGGCAATATTGATCCATAAGCTCCGATATCTAGAAGTACTGGTCCTTCTTCTTCAGTAACTCCGCCTAATATGAGTCCAACTTGATAGGGAAACATCTTGTTTCTATATAAAATATTAGATAAAATTTTGCCAGCACTTTTAACCTTTATAGGTTCCTCTTTTTTCAGTTGATATAGCGTTGTTTCAGCTCGTAACACATCAATCAGGTACTGAGCATCAGCTACTCCTCCTGCTATGGTCATGTAGAGATGTTCTTGGATTTTGTGCAGTTTTTCAGAAGTCTTACTAGCTACAAAATACGACATTGTAGCTCTTTTATCGGTACCTAAAATTACGGCATCCTTACATATTAAACCAACAGTAGTGGTCCCCGTTTTAAATGTCTCTGATTGAATATTTAGATATTGTCGTCTTTCAATTCTCTCATTTACTAATGAAGATTGAGTGGGCTCGATTAAATCTTCCTTTCTCATAAGAAAAAAGAAAGAAATCTGCTATTAATAATTTTTTATTGTAGAATATAGATAAAATCTCAGAAATTCTCTAAAAATAATGTTTTATACATTATTATAAAAAATAGAAAATGAAAAAATATAGCATATTATTTAACTCTCTTTTGGACAACGACATGTGTTCGCAATTGTTTAGCGTGAGGAAATATTGTTTTTACAGCCCGATCATTATTTGCCCAAATTGTCGTGCCTTCTATGTAGGAGATCCCAGCGGCAACGACTATTGGTTTTCCCATGTTGTGAATAGAAGAAAAGACTCCTTTGCCAGCATGTTGCTTCGCTATCATGACAGTATCCACGTTGCATTGTGTTAATGACTCTCCAACCCAAAATTGATACAAGTTAGGAAGTGACATGATTAAACCAGCAATTTTATCAGTTTTTTTTTCAAAAGCGATATGTACCCAAGTAACAACCTTATCCAAATCACAAGAATTGTATGTTTCAATGAATTCTGGAACGTTTGTAAGCTTTCGAGGATCAACGAGTAATTGAAAATATCCCGGAGGTATTTGAGCATAATGGTACATCATCTCATCAAACCGAGATGTTCCTCCTGGAGCATCAGCTAAAATGGAATAGAATGAATTTGCTGCGAGTTCCATGATTTCATCCTTGCGACTTATTAACTCTTCAAGCGTGAGATAACCCAAACGATATTCAGGCCCAACAATATCCCCCTTTTCCCACGGTTTATCAATAACATGAACGCAACTATATTTCGATTCTGATACGTAACCTAATTCATTGAGATATTCTAAGACACGTGATTCTGGATGGTTAAAATTAATGCCATTAAGTAATGGTGCTTCAAACCCTTGCGTTTGTACGCCTATTCCGCCTACTAATTTTGGATAATTGATAGGACCCCGCAACTTGCGGAGTTTATGTTCCTTTGCAAATAATTCACAGCGTTCCATGAGTGCGGCACAAGTTTCTAAATCATCAGCTAATAGCCAACCAAAAGTGGTGGCCCTTCTCGAATATGTCCTATAATCGGGATCGATTTGACAGATAACAAAACCCGAAGGAATATTTTCATTTAATGCAATAAACACGCTAACGCTATGTTCTGGTGATTGGAATTTTTCTCCATAATAGTCTAAGATTTCCCCAATTATTCTTGGTTTTAATCTTTCATCAGGAACGTATAAAAGCAATTCTAAAGCTTGACGAGCGAGTGAAATCAACTGATAAGTATTGATTTCTACCACATCAATATCTTGAACTAAAATTATCATGCAATATCACATGCTTGGATCTATTTAAACAACAAAAAAAATTAAGAAATCAGATTTAGTAGCTAAGCTCATTCCTTGAAGAAGAAGACTTTTTCATTAGAACCGCAAGCAAGATGGCAAAAATGAAAATCCCTATTGAGACAACCTGCACTTCAATCGGTATATAGAGGGTACTTCGGGGAGGAGGATCATTACTAATTGGTGGATTAGAGTTATCTAGCGTGACAACGACCATGAGATTCAAGCTAATTTCTAGAAGGTCGATTAATACCTGAAGTTCATGGATACCATGATTGATGGTTTGAAATTGAAAAGTTAGATAGAATTCATTCAAAGCTTGATCTTGATAAATGATAAAGTGATTATCAACGGGATCATCAATAAACGTGTTAATAACGGGTAAAATATTAACTAAGGGGGTGATTAAGGCAAGAATAAAAGTATATGAACTGTTAGGATCAAGAAGAATGGGTATTTCACGTAGAGGTTCGTTCTGTGAGAAACGAAAGCCATGAAAGGCAAGAATTTCCTCATTTTGATCAAAGAGATCCATGAAACTTACTGTTCTTTCAATTTTCAAATGGAGATTCAGCGTGAACTCCGTATTAACATCTAAAGTAATATTATAAGCACCTTCATTGACCATGCCAAACTGAATCTCTTTTTGTTGTTGATCTACTGTCCCTTGAAACATTTTATAATTATACCCCTCTGGATCAGTCAAAGTCATGTTTATTTCACATTGATGAGGAGTGACTACTTCAAGATAGAAAACATACATCCAATCCTCTTGAAAAAGAAGATTTTCAAGGAATACTTGATCATTTGGGCTAAATACAATATGAGTAGAATCCCAAACTATTTCTTCACTTGAAGTATTCAGACTGATACCATTGTTTGTATTTGGTTGGAATTGAAACTGACTAATAACCAACAATATCATGATAGAGCTTATCAAGATGTATTCTGAATGCAACTTCCAATTCTCGTGATTTTTTTTCATATGTATCCCCTAAATGCTCCAATGCAAATTAGAAAATGATTTAAAGCACATGCTAATTAAATGGGTATTAATTTTAGCTAACTCCAATTTCCATTCGCACTGAATTGCATGATTTTTAAGACAATCTCCGATAAAAAAGATATGGACTGCCCTAATTTTATAAAATCCTCTAATATCCAAATAGTACATGAAGCGAACATATATAAAAAAAAAAATTTATGAAATAACTGATAAAACTAAGAAACAAATGGTATTTCTCTTATTTTGTGGATATTTATTATCAAGCAACTTTCAAGCCAACCATGGAAAAAAGTTCTTTCCCTTGTGGTAAGAGTTCAATGTGCTCAATCTCTCCTTCATGGTAGCTAAATACTAAGCTATCATCATAGTATTGTTCATTTTCATCAATTTGCCAGCAAGGAACATACC
>JAGXNU010000154.1 GCA_019894815.1 Promethearchaeota archaeon | reverse complement strand
TTGTAAGTGTAATTACACAACCTGGGCAATCAGACACAATCAATTTTGCTCCTGATTTTTCAGCTAATTCCTTATTTTTCTGAGCGAAATCATTTGCTGTTTCAAAATTTCTGATGTTGAATGCAGGTCCCCCACAACAAGCTCTCTGATCTAAATTAGTTGAGAATTTAATATTCAATTTTTTAAGAATTTCAATATTAGCCTTCACAACTTCTGGAAATTTCATCGTTTCACATCCAATGAAATAATACACTTCATCATTTCCATCAGTTTCGATATTTTCTATGCTTTTCTCCTTGTATGTGAGATAGATGTTATGATCTTCAATAGTATTGGTTTTATGTAATTTATCTATTTGCTCCTTACAATAGTCTGGCATTAATCCTTTATCATTTAGATCATCTCTAACGGTTTCAAGCAAAGAAACAACAGAAAAATCGAATGGACACCATACTTTACATGATTCTTCATTTGTACATTTGTACATCAAATCAACAAATGGTTTGTTTTCTGGTTTTGTAGGATCAATTTTCCCTATGGATAAATAATAACCAATTCGTGCTTTATACGAAGGACTCATTGTTTCCTTTTGCTCTGCTTGCAGTGTTCCACAATCGAATCGACACATATTTGGACATAAAGCGCAATTAATTAGATTGGAAACATCTGCTTTAACCTCTTCAGTTGGAAAGAAGTTTTTCTTAACACGGCTTAGATTCCTAAATATTTTTCTTTTTACATCTTTTTCAGTTTTATTTATTTCTGCGATGAACCATTTATATTTTTCCATGAATTCTTCCATTTAATTGGCACCTCCTTTCCATGTGTTATCAAAAATTTTTCCTGGATTGAAAATATTATTAGGATCGATAATTTTTTTAATTTCTTTGAGGATCTTAAAGCTTTTACCCCATTCTTTTTCCATCCAACCTGATCTGTTAATCCCGATACCATGATGGTGAGCAATAGATCCTCCAGACTCTAATACTGCTTTCATGGTAGTATTCCATACTTTCTGATAGAAATCAAAACTAGTTTGTTCCCCCATTTCAACCCCACCAAATGAAAAATACATTCCAATTCCATTGGGATAAAAATGTGAAATATGAGCCGTAAATAATAGAAGTCCCTTAATTTGCTTGACAGTTTCAGTTACATGATGATACATTTTTGCTGCATTTTCCCATGATGATGCGACTTCAATGGTATCGACGGTTAATTTATATTGAGGACTTGTGCTGGTTTCAGTCACCTTAAATCTCGTTTCAAACCAATGCTCAACAGGATGTTCTCCACAATCTATTCCAGAGAATTTTTCACATTGTTCTCTGGTAATTTGTTCTTCTAAATCTACAAGACGTTCATTTCCCTCACAGACAAATATAATCATGACTTTTTCTGATGCTTTTTCCACGTCTCGGAAATGGCGTGATGTTTCGTCTTTATCATAAATTCGAACAACAGCTGGATATACTTGTTCTCGTAAAATATGTCTTACAGCTTCTAAAGAATCTTCAAATGTAGGGAAAGCATAAGATATAAGTGTTCTTTTCGCTGGCAATGGCCAAATTCTCAATGTTGCAGTTGTTACGATCCCTAAAGTCCCTTCATTCCCAATAAAGATCTTATCAAATTGTGGACCCGTAGCATTTCTTACAATTGGTTTAAAATTAATAATTTCTCCTTGTGGAAGAATAATTTCCATGCCTAAAATGATATCTTCAATCTTTCCATATTTTGTTGAAAATTGACCCGCGGCTTTATGGGCAATCCAACCTCCTACAGATGAGGTGTAAAGAGATTGTGGTATATGCCCAGTAGTGTATCCTTTGACTTTTAAAAGTCTTTCTAAATTCATTCCATTAATTCCAGTTTCAACGGTTACAGTCAGATCCTTATCATTGATTTCTATGATATTATTGAATTTCTTCATATCAATGATTATGCCTCCTCTAATAGGAATTGCGCCTCCAACAACTCCAGAACCCTCTCCAAAAGGAATTACAGGGATTTTTTCTTCATTAGCCAATTTTAAAATTCCCACTATATGTTCTTTAGTGTCTGGCCATGTAATGTAATCCGCTAATCCTGCTATTATTCCCTCTAAGGTCCAAGTATGACCTATAAGTGAAGCATCTTTTGAATAAGCGAAAATATCAATCTCACTCGTCGATATATTATTATCTCCAAGAATACCTCTAAGCTTGTTTTCAATTTCCTTTTTATTTTGAATTACAGTTCGATCTTTATCATAAATTAATTTAAATTCATTTAAATCCATTTTAACCATCCAATTTATATCACTTTAATCTAATAAAATGAATATAATTAATTTAACATTTTTATTTCAAATTAAATGATAAGAAAAGAATCAAATTCGAGAGATGTGGATTAATAACTAGTTTCTCCCGTCAATTTATTAACCTTGAGATGTTTGAATCGAGCTCTAGTATTCACGACTTCTTGACTATTTTTCGTACGTTCGACTACTTCTTGAGGAAATAAATATTTTGCCAGATGAATTATCATTTCCTTTGTTTCAATACAATTAAATAATTTTAGGCTTTCAAATGAATAAAATAGCTCAGAAATGAGATCAAAATTCATATCTGCTGAAAATTCTAGAAGTTCTAAATTTCTATAAATTCTAGATATTATACTTGATAAAAGGTCAGATTCTTTTAAATTTTCTAAAGAATTTCTCATGTAATTACAAAATAATATATAATAAGTCGCTTCAGCTGAAATAAATCCATCTCTATATTGCTTTATTCCTTCCGGTGTTATTCTATGTTCTAATTCTTCCAAAATTGCTCTAGAGTTTTGTTCTACATTTTTAATACTAAGTAAATGATACAATTTCAATATTACAACTAGTTGAGAAGTCTCTAGATTTTTTAAGTAGTAAGGTTCGAAAAATTTTTTATCTGTTTCTAACAATCTAGCTACTTGCGATTGAGATAACCATAAATTCATTAGATTAGTTGATTTAAGGTAATAATATAATCCATCTGTCGCTTCTACTAACGGTGACTCAAATTCATCGATTCCTTCTTCATAAAGTTCTAATAGATATTTTTTAACTTTGGCAATATCTAGGGGGATCTCAAGATATTTTGCTAAGAATATTCCACAGAAATAAAGATCGGGATTTTTCAAAGTGACTAATGGGATAGTCGTTAGCCACTCATTCATATTATTTTCTAAATACTCCTTAATATGAGAAAAATCATATTGTTTCTCTAAATGAAAAAAATTAATGCTACGATATATTAAATATATTAACTGTAATTTATCTTTTGGTTCACTCAAATCTTCTAAACTTTCAATGACTTTCTTGTTCTTACTTAATTTATTGATGAATTTCTCCCTAACGTGTATGTATTTCTTTAAATTTTCTTTTTTCGTCGGGAATTTATCAAGGAGCATTTTTAAATTCCGGAGTTCCATTATGAAATCCAATTCAAAGAACCCTTTTGATTTAAGGTTAAGTAGTAATGGAATTGCTTTAATATCAACAAAATATTCAACAATCTTTTCCAAAAAGATCTCATATATGATAGGAGCAATCTTGATTTCATACAGATCGAGATGTGTATATCTTTTTTGCATATCGATATTATTAAGCTCGAGAAAAGGATCCATGAATTTAGCTTCTAATTCTGTTTTTTCAAATCCTAACTCTAATAATTCAGTTTTGAGAATATCCAATAAATCTTCCAACTTCTTGTTTAAATCTCCATCTAGCTTAACATTATTTTTGAATGTTTCATTAATCTTTTCATTGAAATAATGATCAATAGCGTTATAGAAAACGTCTATTTCATTCAGATATAAACTTAAAATATTAAAGATTCCTTGAAATATCATGTGAATCTACCAGTAGACAAAAGAGAAATTCAATTTGAATGGTCTCATCTGTAAAATCTTAATAAACAATAGTAAGAATACAAATTAATACTTTTTTGTTATTTAATCTGAAAAGGACACGCGTAAGATAATCTAATACTTGGATTGAATAATTACGTAGCGTTTATTTTCATTAAACATGGTTGAAAAGACACTTACTAATAAGTTTAATATACATGAACAATTCTAAAATTTAGACAATAATAATAAATCATGCTAAAAATTATGACGAGTAATATTTTTGGAACATCAGGTATTAGACGTATTTTTCAAAATTATTCCGAAACTGATCTCATGTTCACACCTCAAATGGCTTTAGATGTGGGATTGGCGTTGGGTACATATTTAAAAGGTGAAGGTATTGTAGTTATCGGGAAGGATATTAGAATGTCTGCTTTACCAATAGAATATTCATTAATTTCTGGGATTATAAGTACGGGATGTAACGTGAAAACATTAGGAATTATAACCACGCCCACATTAGCAATGTCTCTACGATTTTTGGATGCGAATGCTGGAGTTATGATTACCGCATCTCATAACACTGCCGAATATATTGGATTAAAATTTTGGAATCCTTCAGGTATAGGGTATTCCCACCAGCAAGAAGAAGAAATTTCGCGAATTTATGACGAGAAGGCTTTTCTTGATATCAAATGGGATCAAATTGGAAGAGTTACTCAGGTTAATGATATTAACGATAAGCACATTTCAGATATAACGGATAGTATTGTATTTGATGGGAGTAATCTTAATGTTATAGTTGACCCCGGAAACGGAGCGGGATGTGAAATTGTCCCTAAACTATTAAGTGAATATAACATAAATATTATTACAATCAATGCACAAATGGATGGCAAGTTCCCTGGAAGGAATTCAGAACCTAGCGAAAAAAATTTAATTCAGCTTTCCAAATTTTTGAAAATATCAACACAAAAAGATATTGGAATAGCGCTAGATGGGGA
>JAGXNU010000153.1 GCA_019894815.1 Promethearchaeota archaeon | reverse complement strand
GGTGATTTTTCTCGTATTTTAGCTAGTCCCGCGAGATTATCCGTAGGTATGGGTTCCTCTAACCATTCAACTCCGTATTTATAGCACACTTCAGCAACCTTTAAAGCTTCGTTAATAGAATGATATGCTGAATTTGCATCCACCATGATATCGATATCTGGAAATGCATCTCTTACTTCTTTTATCAATTCTCTGTCTTTCTTGATGCCATTACCAATTCTTAATTTAACTGCTTTAAATCCACCAAGTTCAGGTTTTAGAGCTGATTCGACAGCTCCTACTGCCGCTTTTGGTTTATAACCCCGAGGCATTGATGCGTAACATTTAACTTTTTTCTTTCGACCACCAAGTAATTTATATATTGGTTGCTTGGTGGCTTTTCCTATTATATCCCAGCATGCTATTTGGATTGCAGAAGTTGCGTGTGGAATTCCAAACATGATCCGATTGCTATTTTGATAAATTTCATGATATATTTCTTCTACCATGAAAGGATCTTTTTTCAATACTAGCTTTTTCAACGCTTCTTCTATGAATTGTTGTTGAGCTCGATTGCTAAGATTCCAGTGAGATAAAGCCCATCCATTAATGCCTTCATCTGTTATTAAATTTGTATAGAGACCACTTGCTTGAAATCTCGGCATGCTTCCAATCTTAATTTTGAAATCAAGTTGAAGCAAATGCGTTTTTACATCAGTAATAATCATGTATTATCATTATTTTCCTTAATTTATTAAATTAAATACTATGATCAAATTTTTAGACTATTGAATATTTAATTCTTTAGATATAGTAAATCATTACTATGATATAATAAATCATTTAAATAAACTCATTTACCAGCATGGGAGATCTAAAAAAAAAACAGGAACATCCTTGTGAAGGTCTTTCGGATATTTACTTGATGTATTTTGATGAAGCTCGAGGTCATCTTCCACTTTTCATTTATCCCGAAGAGAAATTCACTAAATTACGGGAAAATAGAACTTTCATGCGTCCGATAAAATATCATCCAATCTGGTTCTTGACTGTTGACGAACAGGAAGCCTTGGATCACGTGGATTTAGAATTTAAGGGATACACCTTTTTTGGTAAGAAATTCCTCACTAAATCAAAGAGGAAAAAAAGAAGGGCAGGAATGGAAGAGGAAACTCCTGAAACTATCATCATTATCGTTTCTTTACCTAATGATATTGAAATTTTTGGAGATGATTTTATTCGACTACTCGTCGAAAGAATAAAAGAACAATTCAGCGATAGGTTATACGAATTGATAGAATACGAAATTTCTAAAATCGAGGTTATAAAAACCCCAAAAATCAAACAAATCATAAAAGAAGGAGAAATAATTAAGACCGAACTAAGTGATTTAATTACAAAAACATGTCGTGAGTATTTTAGTTCGATTATACAACAAACGGATATATCTTCGATCAAACAACAAAAGGCACTATCTTATTTGGCTTTAAAAGGAATTGATGTATCTCACCTCATATCTAATGAAGGAAGTAGTACTTTTTCAAATGTCAAGCTTTTCGATGATTCAAAAGACTATAGTGAATCCTTAAGATTAAAACTTCCCTTTATAATTTCTAATTTTGAGATAACCCCAAACAGTCACGAATTAGAAATAATAGTTTTAAACAATACTGATGATAAGAAGCAAGATCTTGACGTGAAGATCACTCATGTAAAAGAATTTTTTGAGAAAGAAGTAATGAATCAATACGTTGATTTCTGGTTTCCAAAGGAGGAATTGGTATTTATATCACCAATTACACCTCAAGTTAATGAATATCTCTTTTTCATTATAGACCAAGAAACTAATAGAAGGGTATTATCTCAGAAAATAGATATATCAACTTTAAGTAATAGAAAAGAAAAAATATAGGAGGCAATAAAATTTGTCAGAAAATATTATGGATAAAGATGAAATTATTATCAGGAATTATCGAACTTCTGATTATGAAGCTACGCTAGAAATATTACGTCAGCTAGATAAGAATTTTCATATTGGTTTAAAAGAAGAACAATGGAAACAATCTTCAGGCTTGCGGCAATTTAAACCAAATTTAAAACGCATCACATTAATCGCTGAGCTAAAAGCAACAAATGAAGTGGTAGGAATGGGCATGATTGAAGCCGTAAAAAACCCATTAGGACAATATATAGGATATCTTAATAATTGGGCAACGAAAAAAGAATATATAGGCCTTCAGGTTGGAAAAATTCTTGCTAAACGAGCAATTAAAATTTTAAGGTCATGGGGTTGCGAAGCCGTCCGGATAATAGTCGCATGGGGATTTCCAGAAAAAATTCTCCAAGTGTTTGAGGAAACTGGATTTAAGCCCATTCAAATTGTGCTTGAAAATAAGTTTGAAAATGAATGAGATTAAGATTAAGTTGTAAATCACTTTTTTTAATCGATCATCCAAATATTCTCAAATAATTATTCGGAATTTTATTTTCATTCGCATTTAATTTACAAAAGGAATTACATCGAATTAAATCAAAATTAATTCAAATGGGTGCTCATAAGATAATTTTGTTTGGTTCAGCCGCTCGGGAAGAACTAGGACTTATTAGTGATATTGATTTAATAGTAGTTATAGATTCAAATAAAGACTTTATTGAAAGATTATCATACTTTTATCAAAAAATCCAGCCCTTAGATGCTGATCTTTTGATTTATACTCCACAGGAGTTTACTCGAATGATGGAAGAAAATTTATTCATACAAAATGCATTAAAACAAGGGAAAATAATTTTTGAGCGAACTAAATAAATATTATAAAGAAGCAAAAAGATGGATTGAACAAGCGAAAGAAGATTTAGAGAGTGCTGAAATCCTTTTTGAAGCCAAGCGATATTATCTAGTGTGTTTTCTCGCACAATAAATTGCAGAAAAAGCTTTAAAATCAGTGATTTATTTTAATAAAGAAGATTTAGTACTAGGTCATTCTGTTAGAAAATTGGTGGAATGGGCAAGCAAATTCGATAACAGATTTGAAGGTCTTAAAAATAAAATTTCTATTTTAGATAGTTATTACATTCCTACGAGATATCCTAATGGATTACCTGAAGGAATTCCTGCAGAGATTTTCAATCGGGAAGCAGCAGAAGGTGCTTATAAATTAGTTGAAACAACAGTTCAAATTATTATCGATTATCTTAATTTCTAAAATTTCATTTATAATCAACTGTGTTAAAATATAGCGTCTTGATGTAGAAAACAAAAAAAAAGAAAAAAGATCTAGATTATTTAAGACCTAACTTTGTAGTCAACTTTACTATAAGAAAGATTACTAAAGCGATTATAATAAATGTGATTAAATCACCAATAAAAGCACCAACTCTGAAAGGTCCTAAGGTAAATAACTCCCATGAAAAACCTGTTGGGGTAAATAACTCAACAATGGGCATGATTAGGTTATCAACAAGAGATTTTACTAAAGCACCTAGATACAAACCCATAATAAAGGCAACTGCTAACCCCATTACTTTGTATCGTATTAAAAATTCTTTAAATTCATCCATGAGATTCTTTTTTTTGCCTGGTTCTTGAGGTGGAGGAGTTGGTGCTAAAGCTTCTCTGATTTGTTTTAGTTCAGCTAACATCTCATCTTCATTTGTCATACTTTATCACATGTCTTTTTTTTATTAATTGGAATAATTTTAAAATCAATTATCAGTACATTATGATTATTTACTTTTATTTAAATATAATTTTAATAGTTTATTAAGAAAATAAGGAAATCGCTTGGGAACTGATTTTCTAAATAATTCTTACATTAAATTAAGACTTGAACTAATAAAAACGATAAATTTCATCCTAACTAATTGATTTGGAATTGCTCCTCAATATGCTATGAAATCTTTAAGTATTAAATGTTATAACAATTGCTGAAGAGTTAGACATTCATATTAGCGATGAAAAGTTAAGGGTTTTCACTCACTTGCGTGCCAAACAAATATTTTAATCATCCAAATAAGCCGCATTTTTAAATTTCAAATTTAATTTGGAAAATAAAGTATTTTTATGGTAAAAAATAGAACATCATAATACATTTTTATAAGAATTAATAAAATAAAATAACTTAAAAATTAGAGGTAGAAATTATAATTGCCAATTGGTATTAAAAGCTATGGTGCTTATTTACCTAAGTACATGCTCCCCAGAGAACTTATAGCGAAAGCATGGGACTTCCCGGTAGTTCCTGGGACTAAAGCAGTAGCAATGGTAGATGAGGACAGCTTAACAATGTCAGTAGAAGCAGGACTTGATTGCTTGGAGGGAATTGACCCAAAGACAGTTGACGGAATATTCTTTGCTTCAACAACACAAGTATATACCGAAAAAGATTCAGCGTCCTTAATAGCTACTGTACTCGATATGAGAGAAGACATCATTACCGCAGATTTCACTGACTCTACTAAAGCGGGAACAACAGCTTTAACTAGAGCTGTTGACACGGTTAAAGCTAATAAGGATATTAAAAGCATATTAGTAATCGCGGCTGATACGAGAAAACCTGAACCCCAAACCATGTGGGAATATGGGTTTGCAGATGGAGCCGCTGCCATACTCGTTGCAGATGAAGAAAACATCCCCATTTCGATTGATGATTACTATTCAGTCTCAGCGAACGTGACTGGGCCGTGGAAAAGAGCAGACAAGGATGAATTTATAAGAACCTTTGAAGTAAAAATGGATGCGAAGTTCTATGTGGAAAGCATCACCAAAGTAATGTCTGAAATCTTGAAACGCAATAGTTTAGATCCTGCCGTAGACATCGCAATAGCTGCATATTACTATAATAACCCCAGAATGCACAGTAGAATCTCTAAAATTATGAAATTTGGTCAAGGGGTTGCTCAAAATAGCCAATTC
>JAGXNU010000152.1 GCA_019894815.1 Promethearchaeota archaeon | reverse complement strand
TCGTATAGCTGTTGACTTGTATAAAAGATTATTACAGGAATCACCCCGTGATAATCATAGACATAGAATTGAACATGCATCAATGTTAACAACAGATGTTCTTGAGGACATGGCTAAATATAATATAATAGCTTCCTGTCAACCTCAATTTATTAACTCAGAATACGGTTGGCTAGAAAAACGCTTGGGTAGAGAACGTTGTAAATACACCTATCCCATGAAATCGATTATTGATGCGGGTGTTTTATTAATCTCTGGCTCTGATTGTCCCGTTGAAGATCCTAGCGTTATAATGGGTCTACACGCTCTAGTTAATCGCAATGAATTTATTCCTGAAGAGAGAATAAGCATGAAAGAAGCTTTAAAGACATTCACGATTGATGGGGCTTATGGGTCTTTTGATGAAGATCTAAAGGGTAGCATTAAGGTAGGGAAATTGGCCGATTTTGTAATTTTAAATAAAAATCCGTTAAAAATCCCAATTGACAAAATAAAAGAACTTCAAGTCATGGAAACCATTATTCGGGGAACTACTGTATTTAAAAAATGAGATTTTAGGAATTAGGATGGATTTTTATGAATGAAGTCCATTATTAATTTATTAACTTTTTCCGGCTTTTCCGAAACAAATCCGTGACCGGTTTTTTCTATTATTTCTAAAGTCGAATTTGGTATCCTTTCATTCAGCAACTCTGAGTGATGGAGACCTAAAATGATTCGATCTTCATTTCCTACTAAAATTAAGGTAGGTTGAGTAATCTTGGATAATTGATCTCGAGTATCATGATCTCCTACGGTTGCACCTTGATTAACATAATCTTGAAGTCTAGTAGGGTCTTCCATGAAATTATTCTTCAAAATTTCATAAATTTGATCTTCAGTTTTTAATTTTTTTCTAAATGGCCTTGAATATAAAGCAGCGACTCGAACTTTAAATTTTTGTTCAAGCGTACTATTTTCCAATTCTTTCTGTGAATTAACAACATTCGAAACCTCCTCATGATAAGCGGTGGTGGCACATAGAATTAAAGTTTTTACTGTCTCGGGATATTTCAAAACATAATGTTGAGCAATCATTCCTCCCATGGAAATTCCGCAAAGATGCACTTTTTCTTTAATTTTTAGATGATCCAAGAGTGCTTTTACGTCATCGATGTACATGGTCATCGTGTATGGATAATCTGGTCGTGAACTTCTACCCACGCCTCGATTATGAAGTAATATTACTCTCATCCTTTTACTAAAGTATGGCAGTTGAAATACCCAACTATTTTTGCTCCCTAAACCGCTAATCAATAATAAAGGTTCTCCTTCTCCTTCAGTGATATAATATAGATCTAACCCATCATGTTTAAAATAAGGCATTATTTATTTCCTCTTTTTTATTTTAGTTTTCTATAAAATTTGAGCCGATAATCTAACAAACCTTAATCAGTGAAGTACAAGTGCTCATCAAAGCCCGTTTCAGCAATAAGCTGGGTTGCAAGCTTTTGAATTGCTTTTTTAGTTGGTTGTTGAAGGATTTTCCGGGCGATATTTATAATTTTTGTCAATTTACCATCAGGAAAATCTTTAATAACATTGTCATAACGTGAAAAATCAATCCCTGCAGTAAAAACACCAGCATCACCGTGACCTGCGCTAGAAGATACTTGCCAATGCTCTACTTTCAATTCAATTTTAGATAACAAGAGACTGGATGCAAACCATTCAAGGAGTAGTTCCATTCGTTTTGATTTACGTCTGGTTGATTTCAACATTTTAAGAGCGCGTCTCAATCGAACAGGATGCATTTGTAGGAAAATCTTTTCTTGGAGGTCGCTCATCATTTCTCTGACATGATCTTTAATTTGACTAAGTATTTCTTTTACCTTTTGAGCTCTTTCACCTGTAATGTCTTCATGAATTGATTGCACATGGTGTTCTATGGCTTCTTGAACACTTGGAGTCTGATCCACTGAGGTGCTTTCATTTCCAGAAGGAGGTTGCATGGTTGAGGCAGAACCTTGACCTTGTTCAAGTTCAGCAGGCATGTTATATATTTCCTTCTGTGGGAGATTGAATAATTCACCTAATTTAGTTGGATCGCCACGAACTTTGTTGAATTTTTCTTGAATTTCTTGTCGGGAATACCCCCTATTCATTAGATAAAATGCAGCACTGGTTAATTGATTTTCTAGTGCTTCTGATACACTATAACCCCCTCCAGTTCCTCCAAATTGCTGGCGTAAGTTTTCATCAGCAATTAAGCTAATCTTTGCTTCATCAATTTCTTCTAATTTAAGAGCTGGTAACTTATCTAATACGTGATCAAGTTGTTCTTCTATAAAATAATTTAGATTTCCTGTGGGACCTATCATGTATGAGATTACTTCCATCTTTTTTAGCTCTTCCTCAACATCTTTCTGAATTTTTCCTCTCGATTGGTCCAAGAAGTGCATCAAGAAATTTTTGTTGAATCCTGCAACAACCTTTAGAGCGTTTTCATCAAACTTATCAAGGTGTTCATTCAACCCATTCTCTTGGTATTCTGAAGGAAGTCGGATGCTAAAAGCCAATACATTATCAAGGATTATGTAAAGGTAATCTGATTTTTGTATGGTTATCACTGAAACTTTATAGATAAAAACCTATTAATTATAAATCGAAGTTATAAACATTATAAAAGCAATTACATTTATATTTTGCATTAATTTTTTAATTGATACTTTCGGGCTAATTTCCTCGCAAACTCCATTTGTTCTCTAGTTTCCAAACTGCAAGGTCTTATTTTTCTGATCCATTTTATGGGGTCCATATCTTTTGGGAGGTACCCATTATATGCTGCCCACGCAACTACAAATTGCCCAGTTCTGCCACATCCTGCTACACAGTGCACAACAATTGTTTCATTTTTCTGACCATGCTCAGCACATATGTTTAGAAATCGTGAGATTTGCTCCTCATTAGGTAATCCATAATCTGGAACATTTATGTGATAATAATGAAATCCTTGAGGAATGTCCTTCTTATTATTAAACTCAGAACAATTTATGATGACAGAAATTCCTTCTTTTTTATATCGTTTAAATACAGGAGGATCAGGCCACCAACTTGCTGCTAATTTATTCTTGACAATCCATGTGAATGGAGATGATTTGTTTGGTATGCCATTTAATGGCCAATACCGGGGTCTTACCATACTATTAAAATTTCCACTCTTAACTAATATGATTTTGAAAACTAGTTCTTAGCATAGAAAAAGAATAAAATAATAAAAAAATTAGGATTTTAGTTTAGAAGTTCTCTTTAATTTCGGTTTTATGATCAGAAAAGTTATTCCTAGCATTGTTAGAAGGATCAAAGCTAAATTATATCCCGGAACAATTGGCTTCTCAACAGTAATCTCAATGCAATTTGATAGAGTGTCGCCATTATCATTATGCGCTACTACAATGAAGTAATAAGTTCCATCTTCGTATCCACTTAACACCAAGGTCAAATCGGTTATTTCATTTCCCAAGAGGGTGAGACTTCCATCAATCTCTGTAATGAAACTAGAAGAACGATATACCGAGTAATTATTTGCCCATGTTGCCGTTGTCCATGAGAGATCGAAGATACCATCAGTATCAGGTTCTCCTGCATTCGATGATAAGGTAAAACCTCCTGGTAGTAATGCTAATTCTACATTGACTTCAATGCAATTGGAGAGAGTATCACCATGATTATTATGCGCTACTACAATAAAGTAATAAGTTCCATCTCCGTATCCACTTAACGCCCAGTTCAAATCGGTGATTTCACTTGCCAAGAGGGTAAGGCTTCCATTAATTTCTGTAATGTAGCTAGAATAACGATATACTGAGTAATTATTTGCCAAAGATGCCACTGTCCACGTGAGATCGAAGTCTCCATTATCATCAGGGTCTCCTGCATTCGATGATACGGTGAAATCTCCTGGTGGTCCAATAATGGTGAACTTTGCGTTGGTATCTACGAAATCGAAGGTATAATTAGCCATTCCTGCACTGTAGATAAATGTACCATTTAAGAGAATTCCTGTACTTTTCTCGTACCACGCAATCCCTCCCAGTTGGGTTAAGTCCTCAAGTTCCCACACTTCAACGGGACCAAATCCGGGGAGATCATGAACCAATTCTCTTGTCACATAAAAGTCATGGTCTCCCTCTCCATCAACAGATATGGGGATTGTATCATAAAGAGATGTATCTGTAAATATCCACCCGGGTGTATGAGCACCATCAACAAACAACGAACCTCCTGACATTATTCTTGTTAGAGCATCAACGATCCCCGGGTATGACACGTGAGATCCTATGGATTCCACTCCAAAAGTTTCATGATATAAGCTACTTGTGTAAGGAGTATATGTGAAGTTTGTATTGTAGATATAACCCATCGATGAAAAGGTATGTTTTATGTACAAGCCATCAAATAATTCAGTTTCGATCACATTCGCAATTGTGGTTTTTCTATTATTATCCAGGTATGATTCAAGTGGCACAGGAGGAGCCAGAGCTGTAAAATTATATGCTCTGTATTCAGTTGGTGTCCATGCATACTGAATTGTTTGGTCCGCTCCAACAGCGAGAGTAGGTATTGTAATTGAGTTAATCAGTAGCTCATCAAGATATAAAAGTAATTCCACATCAAATTCATCGTTTAGACCATTATTTTTGACTGTTGCATTAATAGTGTAAGAATTATCCACTTTACCGTCCAAAGGTACTTCTAGGTATACTGCTATGTCATGATCAAAAAAGATATAATCGAATATAGCGTTAGTATCCATAAAATCAAAGATATAGTTATACATGCCACCATAGTAAGGAAAATTACCGTATATTAGAATTCCTGTACTTTTCTCGTACCACGCAATCCCTCCCAGTTGGGTTAAGTCCTCAAGTTCCCACACTTCAACGGG
>JAGXNU010000151.1 GCA_019894815.1 Promethearchaeota archaeon | reverse complement strand
AGATAGAGTACAGACAGAACTCTCAGTGAGTTATGTAGATCATAACACGCTTCAAACGGACTTTAAAAACCCTGACGACCATCGCTACCTCCAAAGCATAGCAGCTAGATATGGAATATATTTTTCTCGTCCGGGAAATGGAATCTGTCATCAACTACATTTAGAACGTTTTGCTCAACCCGGTAAAACATTATTGGGAAGTGATAGTCATACGCCTACAGCAGGGGGTGTTGGGATGATCTCGATAGGGGCAGGCGGTCTTGATGTAGCGGCCGCGATGGCCGGAGAAGACTTCAGATTAAAAATGCCAAAAGTCATAAAAGTTAATCTTACGGGTCAATTAACTGATTATGTCTCAGCTAAAGATGTAATCCTTGAAGTTCTAAGAAGAATTGGAGTAAAAGGTGCTGTAAATAAAGTTTTAGAATATACAGGACCCGGTGTAAAAACGTTGTCAGTGCCTGAAAGAGGTACAATCACAAATATGGGAACTGAAACTGGGGCAACAACATCCATTTTTCCTTCAGATGATATTACAAAGGATTTCTTAGAAGCTCAGAACCGTGCTGTTCAATGGATTGAATTAAAGCCTGATGAAGATGCTGTTTATGATGAGACTCTGGAAATAAATTTAAGTGAATTAGAACCTCTTGTTGCTACACCTCATAGCCCAGGAAATATAAAAACAGTTAAAGAACTTGAAGGATTGAAAGTTGATCAAGTATGCATTGGTAGTTGTACTAATTCCACATTGAGAGATCTAAAAATAGTCGGAAGTATCCTAAAAGACCATACGATTGCTCAAAATACTGTATTAACTGTTTCACCAGGTTCTCGCCAAGTGGTAGATCATATGATTCATTCAGGGGAAATGGCTCATTTAGTGGAAGCAGGAGCGCGGATATTGGAAAACGCATGTGGTCCTTGCATTGGAATGGGACTTGCTCCTAAAAGTGGTGCTATATCATTAAGAACTTTCAATCGAAATTTTCTTGGAAGATCAGGAACTAAAAGCGCTCAGGCATATTTAGTTAGTCCCGAAACAGCCGCAATTTCAGCAATCAAGGGACAATTAACAGATCCAAGATCTCTTGGTAAAATGCCCAAGATTGAAATGCCAAAGAAATTCAGAGTAAATGATAACATGATCATCCCACCAATATCTGAAGACGAGGCAAAAAGTATAGAAATAGTACGCGGTCCAAATATAAAGCCATTACCTGAGTTCAATCCATTACCAGAGAAATTAAAAGGAGAAGTTCTTCTTAAAGTAGATGATGATATCACAACGGATCATATCATGCCAGCTGGAGCAAAAATTTTACCCTTAAGATCCAACATTCCTGAAATTAGTAAATTCGTGTTCAATGTTATAGATGAATCATTTCCTGATAGATCTCTAGAGAAGGGAGGGGGTTTCATTGTTGGAGGAGACAATTACGGACAAGGTTCAAGTCGAGAGCACGCCGCAATAGCTCCTAAATATTTGGGTATAAAAGCAGTTATCGTGAAAAGTTTCGCGAGAATTCACCTTGCTAACTTAGTCAATTTTGGGATTGTTCCTTTAACTTTTGTTAACAAAGAAAATTATGGAAAAGTTGAATCTGGCGATAAAATAGAAATCGATTTAACAACAATTAAATCTGGAAAAGTAAATATGAAAAATCTTTCAAAAGGGTTAGATATCGAATTAACTCATTCTTTAAGCGAACAAGACATAGATGAATTGATGGCAGGGGGAAAACTTACACTAATTAAACAAAAACACATGAAATGATCTATTAATTCTATTTCTTTTTTATTTTTTAGCTTTAAATAGGTCTAGTTGCTTATTTCAAAAATTTAAAAATTTTTTTTGCTTTTTTTACCCTTATTATTTAAATAGGTATATTTCTTCTTTCTATTTAGAGTCCAATAATAGAAAGGTAATTACTTCTTATGATTGAGAAGGAATCTAAGCAAAAAAAGAATTCTACAATTATAATGACAATAGGGATAATTTTCTCATTTCTTGGAATTTCAATGATAAGTATCCCGTTCCCAAATACAGTTGTGGTTGAGAATTTAGGACAATTTGGTATAGCAGAAGGTGTAACCTATATTGTACACTATGATTATCCATGGTTTTCACATAATCAAGAGCTGTTTATTAGTCTAGGGGCAGATAATAGTTCTTTTACAATATTAGTTATTGATGATAGCGTGTTCGAAGCTTGGATTAATGAACAAGGAGGATATCTCCCTTATTATGAGGTGCAGAATACTAGTGGAGTCTATAAAACCCTTTATCTAAATCAACCTTTTATTGGTAGTATAAATATTATAATAACTGCTGAAACTTTATTAGAAATATATGGAACAATTCAAACAAGTTATTCATCTCACTATGTTATACAAGGGTTAATACCTTTAATACTTGGAATTATCTTAGCAATATATTTAGTATCACAGAAATACAAATTAAAAAAACCTAAGATATGATTTTCTATTTTTAATATTTTGGTTAAAATGATGGATTTGATATTTCCATATCTTAATAATATTAAAATAGAAGAAAAGGTTACTAAGTAGAAAAATCAAAATACATTCTATTAAAAATTATCAATTATATTTGAGTGATTATAATGGGGCTTGGATCAGTAAAGTTTAAAGGCAAAAAATTCAATGTAAGAGAAGAAACTGGACATTTAAGATTATATGTAAATGACATGGATATAGTGGATGTAACAGAGATAAAAGGGCTAGAGAAAGTAAAAAATATTACCGCATTAGATCTTTCAAACAATAAAATAACAGAATTGACAGGTTTGGATGAATTAACCAATCTTAATCAGCTATTTCTTAACAATAATCAGGTCAAAGGAATTGAAGGTCTTGAATCTTTGACCAAACTTGATCGCATCTTCCTTAATGGAAACCAGATTCTTGAGCTGAAAGGGCTCGATTCTCTTACCAACCTTCAATGGTTAGAGATAAACAATAATAATATAACTGAGCTTAAGGGATTAGAATCATCAACCGAACTTATAAAATTAGAACTTCATGGGAACCAAATAAAGGAAATAAAAAATTTGGAATTATTAACTAATCTCCAAGTTCTGCGTCTTGATCGCAATCTAATTTCAGAAATTAAAAATTTGGAGACTCTAACAAACTTGCGTGTTTTATTCCTTGATCACAACCAAATTACGGAAATCAAGGGCTTGGATACATTACATAAACTAACTAATGTAACTCTTAATGATAATAAGATAAAAGATATTAAAGGTTTGGAAACGTTAGTAAGTTTAGAAACCTTATATCTTGACTCGAATCAATTAACAGATTTCCATAACTTGGAATCTTTAGAAAAAAATGAAAAACTTAAACTTTTATATCTTAATTTCAATCCAGTAGAAGGAGAAGAAAAACAATTTGCGACAGATGTCCAGGACTTTGAAGTAGACAAGGTAAGAGAATTTTTAGCGTCTTATAAGAAGTGGAAACAAGCAAATGGAAAATGACGCGCGTGTTAGGATAAAAAAGATATAAACTTAAGACTTTTTTTTTAATTACAATTTTTATTGCAGCGATTAAACAATTGAAAAAATCTATTTCTTGTCTTATTCTTTTAAATTGCTTATGGATTTTCGCTCGAATACCAAGCTATAATTGATTTTATCACAGTATTGCTTAAGCCTTATTTCATCCATTACTATAGTTTGATAATTTATTAGTTTAATTAATGCAAAGATTAATTAAGTTATTATTAAAGAGGTAATTTTTAAAGCTTATTCAATATTTAATTCTTATAGATAGCTATGAATATTATTGAAGATCAATACCATAAAATAATTGAACTTTATCCTAATGCAATAGCTGAGGAAAATTTTATTTCTCAAATAATAATTCCATTAAAAGATAAAAAATTTTTGAAAATCAACTTTAAGAATTACCCAAAAAAACCAATTGTTAATTTAATTAGTAAAAATGACCGAACTTCTCGAAAAATTGATAAAATTATTCCCATACTAAATAGATGGGAAAAAAAACATCCTCCTTTTATTGTTGATCTCATTAATGAAATATTATCATTTATTAAAGATTTGGAATCTAAAGAGATAAAAATCAAAAAAGAATTACTAAACGGACTTTTAGCGTTATGTAAAAAGCAACATCCGAGAGAAATATTAGGATTTCTAAGAGCCAGTAATGGAGTCGCGATAGAATATATTTTACCACCAGGAGCAATTACTTCTAATACTTCTGGGCTATTTTTTCCTAATAAATTAGGTTTTGACTTAACTCTCAAGGGATCTGTTCATTCACATCCTTCTGGAAACCCTAACCCTTCTCTTGTTGATATTAATAATGTTTTTAAAAAAAAAGAATTCAATTTTATTATCGGTTATCCATATAATTTGAGCAGAATAAAGTGCTTTGATAACAGAGGACGGGAGATTGAGTTCAAAATAATAGATTAAAAGAATAGGGTCTTTTCTCCATAAGGAGAAGTTGGAGTTTATCTAAATGATTCAACGTAATCACATTTGGAATTATTTTTAACAATAGAAAGAATAGTTTTTAAGACATTCGAATGTAATTAAAATATATAAGAAAAAAAAAATTGTTGATTATGGAAGATATTGCCCCTGAAAGAAAAATAGTGAGGATTGAACAAGTTTACGCTGTGGGAGGGACATATAACGACCCTTCAGATTTTACTAGAGCTGTTAACAAAAATCTAATAATTCTTCAAGATAGTGATAAAAACTGCGATGTTAAAGATATTAAATTTAATGTGTTCACAGACCAGCGTTATACTAACTCTTCACCCGTATATCTTGCATTTATTGTAGCAGAAGTCGATGTGGATGTTACTCCTGAACCAGAAACCAAGAAAAAAAAAGGTAAGAAACGTAAAAAAAAAAAAAAGTAATGCTCACGTTTTAAACTAATATCGCAGAACTAATTTCGGATAAATTCTTACAATTTGTCATCTTCATTGCTTTAGCGAGAGTTTTCAGCATGTATTCCATGTG
>JAGXNU010000150.1 GCA_019894815.1 Promethearchaeota archaeon | reverse complement strand
TCTTACAGATAACGTGTTTTTCAGTCATTTTAAAATCAATTTTTCAAGTTTGATCTCTTATTATACATAGACCTTTTTAAAGAAAAAAAAAAATAATAAAATAATTATTTCCTTTTTAATTCTTCATTTTTCGATTTGGGACAATTAATTTAACAAATAATAAACCAAAAACCGTGGGAATTAATCCAACTCCAAAGATCAAAAATAAACTTGAACTTATGAAATCTGGAAAATTAGCATTCATGAACAGTGGTCCAACAGAGTCAATTAAATAATGAGTTATTATACTGGGGAGAAGACTATTGGTTTTTAAATACATGTATCCAAAAAGAAATCCTAAGAATGTTGCAAAAATCACTTGCAAAATAGTAGTAATAAGAGACTGCCCTCTCATCAAATTGAGAAAATGAGCTGCTCCAAATAATAATGATGTGAGAATCAGCGTAGTTTTAAGCGAGTATTTTCTCATATTTAGCTGGAATAATACCCCTCGAAATGCTACTTCTTCCCAAATCCCTGGAATAAGCATTAAAACAAATAAAAACCATCCTAATTCTAACGGGTAAAGACTAGGTTCTCCAAATATAACATTGAGATCAAATATATAAGTTCCAAGAAAATTTGCCATTAAATATGTACTAATAAAGAATAATACTGAACATCCAATCCCTATAACAAGGTTTTTGAGTAGAGGTTTCACTCTTGTTAATTTAATGTGATTGAGATACTCCTTGAATTTCTGATCCCCGTTTGGTAAGTGTAAACTACGCGGTACTATCAAGAACCATAACAACATCATGCATCCAAAAACAACAATAAAATTGATGAACAGTATGCCGACATCTGAAAGAATTGAAAAAAGTGGAATGAATAGAATATTTATAAAATCAGGTAAGAAGAGAAACCCGATATATAATAATAAAATGATTAACGTTCCGAAAATTGGTTTTTTTCTGAGGTTTTCCCTTATACTAATAAATTTTCTTTTTCCCAATTTTTTTGGAAATATTTTGTGTAATGAAAATATGTATAATCCTAAAATCGGAACACCTATCAATAATAACATTAACGACATCAACGGGACACCAAAATTTAATTGTAAGGTGAACCCAATAAATATGAAACCGATGCAAATTGTAAATTCAAGGATTCCTACTAGGATCCACTTAAGAATTTTTTTTTCTATCCTAATTTCTTCTACTACAAATTTATATTTCATTCGTCCAAATAACCTAATTTTAAAATAAAAGACATTAAGCAAGAAGATTAAGTCGATGGGATACCAAGCAAGAAATGTTAATAAATATTGAATGAAATTTGAGGAACCAATATATATAATAAGAGGTAAGAAAAATGATAAAGATTGAATGATAAGCAGTAAACTGAGTTTTGCTTTAGCTTGATCACGGGGATGGAGTGGTAATGATGCTAAAATTGATGTTCCCGAGTCTTCCACGTTTAAAAAACCAGTTGTGATCATCATGGATATGATAGGTTGAAAAAATATTAGAATCATCCAAAGAACATCAAGTCCCCCTATAATGAGACCTCCATCAGTGCTAACAAGCAAGGAAATTACGTAAACAAATGGAAGTATTAATGGCATTATCATAAACATGAGTGTTTGAAAATCTCTGGTAGCTGTAGATAAATCTTTTCGAATGTATGCTATTATTGGGTTACGAACAATTATTTCAGTTTTAGTATCCATCTTAGATGTTCTTTTTTTAAATATTTGTTTGCTATCCATGGCAGCTGATGATGTTACAAGTCGCATTGAGGAAATTGCTTTCTTGTATACTAAATATGTTAAACCACCAAATAGTAGGTTACCAATGATGGTGAATAACCACTGCAGCATTGTGAATCGAGCAGGATCAATAAGCATGGTAATTAAGTAACTAGGAGCAAAAGGGAAGGGTATAAGTGAAATCAAATAATTTAAAAAATCTATGTTTTCAAATGAAGAAACTAATATATATAATTCAACAGCAGCATTTACAGCCCATTGTAGAAAAAAACTTAATGAAAAAGCCATTAGAAGATAACTAAGCATGGTAATTATTCTTATTATGGTCGATTTTTTAGATCCTGCTTCTTGAACCTTGAATACTTGACTAATTTTAGAAGCAAATAGAACTAAGACACTAAAACTTAGAATAGTAGCACCTAATGAAACTATGATGCTTATTATTGATAGAATGATGTTCTGAGTCACTATAATAATCATTATTGGTAAACCGACCATCATTATTACTAACCCAACATCCAAGTTTCGTAATACAGTAAAAAAACCGAGTTTTCTTCTTTGTTTCTTTGAAATCGGGAGAGTTTCGAAGAACCTAAAAGCTTCACCGGTCATCATTGCACCAATACTAAACATTCCTAATAACAATAAATAAATTAATTGTATCCCAAAGAAAGTAGAGAAGAGAATGCTACCCGTAAGCAATACAGGACCAGTTGAAACAAAAAGATCATTAAAATAATCTGTTAATTGAAGAATTGTAAAGAGTGGAATAACAATCAAAAATAACAACATTATTCCATATACGGCTTTCATGGCAAAAGCTTGGCTTTTAATACTGCTTTTATTCTTCTTAAATTTTTCCATGAGTTTCGCTTGATTTGCACCCGATGATTGGACTTGAGCCTCCATGACAATTTCTAAATTAGTGTACTTCGCAAGTTTATATAAGCTTAAACTTTTAATGGATGCCATTATCTAAACTCCTAGTTTCCTTTTTTAAAAGATTTACGTAATTTCTTTATGATTTCATTCACGCTAGTATCTTGTTCAGTCAACCGTAGGAAAATATCTTCCAAATTCCCGCCCATTTGATCTACTTGGGAACGAAGTTCCTCAATTGTGCCTATTCCGACCATTTTACCATTATTGATGATACCAATTCTATCACAGAGTTCTTGAGCGATTTCCATTATATGTGTAGAAAATAAAACCGCACCGCCTCTTTCTGTATGTAATTCAAGAATTTCTTTAATCACTCTTACAGATTTTGCGTCAAGACCAGATAGTGGTTCATCAAGAATAAGAATTTCAGGATCATGGAGAATTGCTGCAATCACCTGTATCTTTTGTTTATTACCATGAGATAGAGTAGCAATAAGTTGTTCATAATATTCTAGTGCCCCCACACTTTCTAAATATATTTGAGCCCGATTTGATACATATTCTGGATCAAGCCCTCTAATTGAAGCGACAAGATTAAATAGGTCTTTTGGAGTAAGAGATTTAAAAATTAAGGGTTCTTCTGAGACATAACCTAATCTACTTTTGATTTCAATCTCATTCTTATTAGGATCTAACCCTAATACTTTCATATCTCCTTCATTTGGCTCCAATAAACCCAATAATAGTTTAATCGTTGTAGTTTTACCTGCACCATTCGGACCTAAAAGTCCAAAGACTTCCCCCTTTTTCACTTCAAAAGAGATTCCATTTACAGCTTTAACATCTCCAAAATACTTTTTAAGGTTATTTACTTCAATCATAAAATTATCTAACATTATAGATCACATTTTCAAATAATCACTATAGTCTATTAAAGGATAAAAAAAAAGGTATTGAAAATTTAATTAGAAATCAATAGTTTCTCGCTTTTTCGAAGGAGTTACAAACCATACAAATAAGCAACCAAATATTGCTGGTACTATTCCCAATCCAATTATTAAAAACAAAACGAGTGATATTTCATCAGCAACAGTGATATATAGAAAGAACTGTCCAACTGAGTTTATTAAATAATGAGCTACAATGCCCGGGATTAGACTATTTGTTCGGATTACCATGTACCCAAAAATGAAACCTAATAACCCTGCGTAAAATACTTGTGGGATAACCAGTATCGCGGGTATTCCTGCTATCAAATTAGTTAAATGAAACAAGCCAAATAAAACCGATACGATTACTAATGTTATTTTTTGAGAATACCTTTTTTGATTTAGGGAGGTGATAACACCTCTGAAAGATACTTCTTCCCATATACCTGGAATTAGCATAAGAATGAATATGAACCATCCATATCCCGGGGAAGTAAGTGGGTCTCCAAGAATAACATCTAAATCCCAGATATGTGTTCCAAAGATATTCCCAAAAATAAACACGCTCAAGAACACGATCAATGACACGCCTACCCCAATTAGGATATTTCGAATTAAATGTCTACCAGTAAGACGAATAGATTTTGTAAAATCTGAAAATGTCTCATCATCATTTGGTAGTCTAAAACCCTTAGGAACTATATAAAGCCAAAATAAACCAATAATTCCGAAAGATACTAGGACACTAATTAAAATCCGTGCCATGATTGGTAGCATCTCGATTAGCAGAGTGAAGGGTAAAAGTACGAACTCTGGAATATAGAAAAAGCAATAGTAGGTAATCAATAGTATCATCGTTCCTAATAGAGGATGTTTTCTAAAAGTCGCTCTGATCCCAATCATTTTCCTCTTTCCAAATTCTTTTGGGAACATTAAATTGAGCGTCACATATAAAATAGAGAGTGAAACCAGGCTTATTATTAATAAAGTTACTGTCATTACCAATATGTTGAAAAATACAAGCAACATGGAACCTATAATAATAAAACCAATACAAATTAGAAATTGGGTTGATATCAAAAATACCCACTTCCAAACTTTATGCTGTATGTTCACCTCTTCGAGTACATATTTGTACTTACACCTTCCTAATAACCGTAATTTCATTTGGAACATGACCATTAAAAATACAAGGACTATAGGATACCATGCAATAAACAATCCAATAAATGGTACGAAAGCAGGATTCATTAATAATACAATAACAGGCAAGAAGTATGAGATAAGTTGAATACCTATCATTAAAATTAACTTAGCTTTCATTTGATCGCGGGGATTTAACGGTAACGAAGCAAGAATTGAAGCTCCAGAATCTTCTACATTCAACAAACTAGATACTAGCATTATCGCAATAATTGGGAAATATATAACTATTATACTCCAAAATATCATGATATCCTCTGCCATCTCTGCAACTCCCTCAGATGAAGCTACTCCCGTAATAGTAAGAACCATAATTAGTGGTAGTACTATAGGCATGAAAATAAACATGAGCATCTGAATGTCCTTTGT
>JAGXNU010000014.1 GCA_019894815.1 Promethearchaeota archaeon | reverse complement strand
CCACACACTACAGCTATAGCATTATCCGAAGAAGGAGCTACTTCTTTTACTATAGGGGCTACGAAACCTACTTTTTCTTTCCACCCTTCCACTTCGCGATCAATCGTTAAAACCACTTCAATATTGTCGTGTTTTTTCCATTCTTCTAAAACATTGCGGTATAAAACTTCGCCCGGGTCGCGATTTCCATAAATTACTGTGATCTTCTTGTAATCCTTTCTATACTTTTCGTTTAACAAGTAAATAACGAGGGATCTTAAAGTTGAAAACGCGAACCCCCCACCAATAACCACAATATCCTTTCCCTTCATTTCTTCAATAGGCCATCCATTTCCAAAAGGACCTCTTACGCCTACAACATCTCCAATATTGCAGTTGTGAAATTCCGATGTAACAGTTCCCATCTTTTTTATAGTAAATTTAATCGAGCCTTCTTCAGTAGGAGATGAAGCAATTCCAATGGGTGCTTCTCCCTTTCCTATTAAGCTTATTTCAGCGAATTGTCCAGGAATATAATTGAATTTATTATAATCTTCTGCTTTCTTAAATTCTAATTCAATAGTTTTAATATCATTTACTTTATTTTCAGAAACAATATTTTTTACCGTTGTAAGCATTGGGATATAAGGATTAGACATTCACATTCTCCTCATTTGTTTTTATATTATTTATTTTACTAATTATTGTTCTTAGGTCGTTATTAACTGGGCATACTTGGATACATCGTCCACATCCCACACATCCAATTAGATCGTAATTCAAGGGGTAATAACTAAATTTGTGTAATATACGATTTCGGCATCGCTCAATATTACTATTGCGGGGATTGTGGCCACTCGTATGAAGTGTATAAAGGCAGAATTGGCAAGTATCCCAGATTCTTATTCGTCTCCCACGATTTTCGTATTGAGCATTCTCATCGATTACATCAAAACAAGTGCATGTAGGGCATAAAAATGAACACGATCCACACCCTAAACAATTTTCGCTAACCTCTTTCCAAATTTCATTGCCAAAATTACTTTCTAAAATATCACTCGTGTTCGTTAGATCTAATTTTGTGGTTATTAAATCTTGTGCCTTCTTTTCTAATTCTTGTGCTTTTTTTACATCTGCTTTAGAAGCTTTTGAAAGCCATGATAATCGTTGAATTATATTATTACCTTTATCACTTATTCCTTCTACCAAATAATTATCGCCTAAATCTACTAAAAAGATATCCATATCATCCTTTTGGAAGGGGTGTCCTTCAATCGATGTACAAAAGCACGTACTTTTTGGAGAATTACAACCAATTCCTATTAGTAAACTATTTTCTCTTTTTTTTAAAAATATCTCATCTTGGAAATCCCCAAAAGCAAAGAATTTTTCTAACAGATCAAAACTATGAGCATCGCATGGTCTTATACCGAAAAGAATATTTTTTTCGTCTAAATCTTTTCTATCTTCTATTTCGACAACATTTTTACCATCTGTTTTAAATTCGAAAAGAACTTCATTCTGTGGAAACAAAATTTCTTTTGGTGGAATTTTTGAATTGAAATAATTTAATTCAATCTCTTCTGGGTTTGAAATTTTTCTATAAGCAATAAAACCCTTTTCTTTGACGGGAGCAAAGAAATTATATTCCTCTGATAACTCATTATATAATTTTGCGACCTGATCTTTCAATAAAATCATTAATTCCATTTTCTCACCACTTAATCCTCTTCCATCATAAATTCTTCTTTATCATCCATGCTAAACGACATCATTGGAGGTACCGTTTCTTTATCCATACCTGAAGTAAAGTTATATCTTTCTTTTACAATTTTTTCTAATTTTCTTGTTATTAAATTTAAATCTATGCCCATGGGGCAAACACTACTACAAGCGCCACAAGCAACACATCTACCCGCTAAATGCATGGCTCGATTAAAATGAAACGCAAAAATATCTGTAAAATCAGTTGTTTTTCCAAACCAAATGGGTTTATTTTGGTCCACGAAACACAGATTGCAATAACACATTGGGCACACTTCTCTACACGCATAACATCTTGTACATGCACTTAAAGTATCTTTAATATATACCCATTTTTCTTCAGAAGTTTTGGATTCAAAGTCAGAAATATCGTTAAAATCATCTTCAATAACGGGATTCTCTAAGCATTCTCCTACACATGAATCATCTACATTAGGAGGGGATTTAACTTTACAAACCTTGCATAATTCATTCAGATATTCGTCGAAAGGAAATGTTTCTTCAAAATCTCTTCCCTTTACGATTATGCTATTACCTAAAATAGATGTTTCTAATATTTCCCTTTCTCCAATTTCCTTCTCAATTCTTTTTCTATTTATTATTCCATTACAAGAAATTCCTATCATTTTAATATTTTCAAAATTAATTTGATTCTCAACGGCTAAATGAATTAATGCTCTTCCAACGCAACCTTTTGCGACAATACCAACTTTTAATTTTTGACCCTCTTCGTCGTATAGTTTAGGAATTCTAGGAGCTAAATAATTAGCTAAATTAACATAACATAAATTATTCCACAATAACTTATCCGTATCTTCTTCTCTCGTAATGAAAACTGGAGAAGAGCTTAATGGCACCGTTCCCTTTGTATAACCTATAATAACATCAACTTCCTTGTCTCTAAGCAAATTCCTTGCTAACTCTTTAATCGAGTTTTCGATGTCTTGGTTTTCTGATTCAATATCTCCCACTTTTAATCACCATTTTTTCTCAAATTTTTTATTTGGTCCCATTTTTTTAACCAACTTGGTGGTTTTTCTTATCAAAACAGCAAAACGTTCACCTTCAGCAGCAGAAGCCCACATAAAATTAACTCTATCTGGTTCAATTCCGAAAAATTCTAATAGATCCTTTAGAATTCCAAACCTTCTTCTAGCTACTAAGTTTCCTGTTAAATAATGGCAATCTCCGGGATGGCATCCAGAAACCAGAACTCCATCCCATCCATCTAATAAAGCTTTTACTATAAAATAAGGATTTATTCTACCTGAACATGGAACTCTAACTACTCTAATATTTGGAGGGTATTGAATTCTACTCACTCCTGCTAGATCAGCTCCAGCATAGGAACACCAATTGCATAAAAATGCTAATATCTTAGGTTCCCATTCATCATCTGTATTTTTCATTTGCTTTGATTCACTTGTAATTTCATTCATTTTATTAATTCCTCCCAGTTATCATTGCAAATATTTGCTCACCTGTAAAGCCGCGAATGTCTATGGCAGCACACCTGCAGTTACCGGCACACGCTCCACATCCTTTACAGAGTATCGAATTTATATATGCTACTCTACCGAATCGCCTATCATCGATTAATTCAATAGCATTATAAGCGCAATTATCAATACACATCCCACACCCAGTACATCGAGCCATGTCAATCTCTCCGATTTTACCTTCAACCTCGATCTCATCTTTAGAGAGAATTGTACAAGCCCTTGCAACAGCTGCGTTAGCTTGAGAAATAGAATCCTCAATTGTTTTTGGACAATGCGCTAATCCTGCCACAAATACGCCTTCTGTAGCAAAATCTACTGGACGCAATTTTACATGAGCTTCTAAAAAGAAATTATCGTCGTTTAATGGAACTTTTAGCATTTTTGCTAACTCCTCGTTGTCCTCGCGTTTTGCTATAATACCCGCACTTAAAACTAAAAGATCGGATTCAATCGTAATTTCTCCCATCTTCAGAGTCTTTAACTTAATTTTTAAAATTGAACCTTCTGAAATTATTTCTGGGGGTTCATTTTCTTCGTAGTTAATGAATATTACTCCTTTTTCTCGCGCCTCTCTATAATACTTTTCTTTAAACCCATATGTTCTTATATCCCTAAATAAAACTACAACTTCAACATTTGGGTTTTTCTGTTTTGCTAAAAGAGCGTTCTTTATCGCTTCAGCACAACACATTTTACTACAATAGGGATGGTCATCGTTTCTAGAACCAACACACTGTATCATAACTACTGATTTTTTATCATTAATATCATTAGAGGTGTTTAATAATTTTTCAAATTCCGATTGTAGAATTACTTTGTTATTTTGACCGTATAAATACTCTGTAGGTTGATATTCTTTAGCTCCTGTAGCTACAATCACTACACCATGCTCAAACTCTGTCTTCTCTTTCTTTGAGCCGTGGATAACTGTAGTTTTAAAATTTCCAATATAACCATCAATAATTTCAATTTCTGCTTGAGTAAAAACACGGATTAATTTGTTTGAATTGATTTTTTCAATTAAATCAGATATAAATTCTTGAACGTTGCCACCTTCAAGCGTGTTATATATATGTCGAGCAAATCCCCCCAATTCTTTTTGTTTTTCAATCAAAAACGTCTCATATCCTTGAGTTGCAAAATTAAGTGCAGCAACCATTCCACTAATTCCTCCGCCTACAATTAAAGTCTTTTGCGTTACTGGTAATTTTATCCTTTCGATAGCCTCAATATTTCTTGCTTTATTTACAGCCATCCTCACGAGGTCCTTCGCCTTTTCAGTTGCTTTGTCCCACTCGTTCATGTGAACCCAAGAACATTGATCTCTGATATTAGCCATTTGAAATAAATATCTATTTAAACCTGCTTCTCTAATTGTTTCTTGAAACAAAGGTTCGTGAGTTCTTGGCGTACAAGAAGCAACAACAACGCGGTTAAGGTGATATTCCTTTATAGTATCTTTTATTAATGTTTGAGTATCTGCCGAACATGTATATAAATTATTATCAGCTAAAACTACATTTGGAAGATTACTTGCATATTTGGTAACTTCTGGTACATCTAGAAAGCCCCCTATGTTAATTCCACAGTAACAGATAAACACACCAATTCTCGGCGGTTGACCTCTTACAAATATCTCTGGAGGAAGCGTTTTTTCTGTTATTAATGTACCTTTCTTTTCGTGTAAAAGTTGATTAACGCAACCAGCAGCAGCGCTAGCTTGAGTAACTGTATCTGGAATGTCTTTAGGTGAGGAAAAAGCTCCACATGCAAATATTCCAGGTTTTGATGTTTGTACGGGGTTAAAAATATCTGTCATGGCAAAATCATATTCATTTAATTCTACGCCGAACTTCTCCGCAAGAAATTGTGCGTCGTTAGGAGGATTTAAGCCAACTGCAAGGACTACCATGTGATAATCTTCTTCTACTACTGTACCATCTTCCGTTTCATATTTAATTCTTAAGTCTTTCGTTTCTGGTACTTCAGTTATTGAAGATATACGGCTTCTAATATAGCGAACTTCATATTCTTCTTGTGCTCGAATAATATATTTATCAAAATCTTTACCATATGCCCTTATATCCATGCTGAATATCGTTGGTTGTATTTGATGCATGTGTTCATGGGCAATTACTGCTTCTTTCGCAGTATACATACAACATACTGATGAACAATAGGGCTTTCCTTTACCTGTGTAATCACGAGAGCCTACACATTGGAGGAATGCCACCTTTTCTGGGACATCTCCATCTGAGGGTCGTAATACTCTCCCCGCGTATGGTCCACTAGCACTTAGAATTCTTTCAAACTCTATGCTCGTAACTACATTCTTATACTTTCCATACCCATAAAGGTTACCTTCTGGTGGAATATATTCGTCAAACCCAGGAGCCAATATTATTGCACCAACATTAATTTCGACTTCCTCGTCTTTTCTATCGTATTCTATGGCTTTTGCTTTGCAGACTCCTTGACATATTCCACAACCAATACAATAATTTTTATCAATAGCAAATACTAAGGGTACTGCTTGAGGATATTTAACTGATGTTGCTGCATAATTCGCTAAACCTTCATTAAAGACATCGATCGCTTCAACAGGACACTCGCGACCACATACTCCACAGCCAGTGCATTTTTCAGGGTTAATATATAACGATTTTTTTAGTACTTTTATTGTAAAATTTCCTGCTTCTCCTATAACATCTTGAATTTCACAATTAATACTTAAATCTATGTTCTGGTGTCGCCCAGTTTCAACTAACTTAGGACTTACAATACACATCGCACAATCGTTAGTAGGAAATGTTTTATCCAACTGTGCCATTACACCACCAATGCTCGTTGTTGATTCAATCAAATAAACTTTATATCCCGAATCTGCTAAGTCTAATGCTGCTTGCGAACCTCCAATTCCAGCGCCTACAACCATTACTGCCCCAATTTTTTCCATAATAATATCCCTCATAATCTCATAAATATTGGTGTATTTCCTTTAATTTTTTGAAAGTCAACTTGACCACGAGTTTTTAAAGTTAATACATGTTCTAAAACTATACTTGGATCAATGTTTAACTCGACTGCTAAATCTTTAACTGAATTTGAATCTTTTTCTAAAGCAAGTAAAACTCGGTGCCGCTCAAATTCATCTTTTATTGCTTTATCTATCAAAATATTAAATCTCTGCTCAATGATTTGTTCCCCATAAACATTTTCACTTCCAAGCAAGGTTTTCTCTCTTCCTACTAATGCGCGCATCCTATTACTACCTGCAGCCATTTTTATTGCTTTAAGTTTATCGAGTATATCTTCGTCGGGATTCCCCCCACTTATGGGTGAAGGGCCTAATTCTTTAATATGATTAATGAATTCGGTTACAACCTCACCAAATCTAGTCCCTTCCGAAGCAGAAACCCAATCTAATCTCACTCTTTTATCAAAGTTAATAAATTTAAGAAATTGTTGGGTCATATCAAATTTAGTTATTGCTTCGTAATTTCCTTCAAGATAATGACAATCTCCAGGGTGACATCCCATTACAAATACTCCATCGATTCCTAATTCCAAAGCGTGAAAAATAAATTTAGGGTCAACTCGACCGCTACACATGACTCTAATTACTCGCATATTCGTGGGGTATTGAATCCTGCTAACTCCTGCTAAATCGGCACCAGCATAGGAGCACCAATTACATAAAAAACCTAAAATTTTGGGTTCAAAACTCATCTTTAATGCCCTCCAAAAGCTTCAATTTCAGAAAAAATTTGATCATCTGTAAAATGTTTTATAACAATTGCTTGATTCGTACATGTTGCGCCACACACTCCGCATCCTTTACATAATGCTTCTATAATTTCAATCTCATCCTCTTCATTTTTGATAATTGCATTAAAAGGACAAACTTTGATACATATTTCGCAACCTGTACACAGACTTTTATTATATTCGGGTAAACTTGATGTTGCTCCTTCCACTTCAAGTGAATCGTGAGACAAAACTCTGCTTGCCCTAGCAGCCGCAGCATATCCTTGGGTAATAGCTTCTGTTATATCTACGGGCCATTTAGCCGAACCACCAATATAAATCCCATCCGTGGCAAAGTCGTTAGGACGTAGTTTTACATGTGCCTCCAAAAAGAATTTGTTAGCTTCTAATGGAACTTTTAACATTTGAGCAAGTTCTTTGTTATCGTTATTCGCAACTAATGGTGTTGCTAATACAAGTAAATCATATGGAAGGATCAATTCTTCTCCCATATATTCGTTAAATACTTTTATATGGTCTTCTTCTACAGTCGGTAATTTATCAAGACCGTATTTAATAAAGAGCACCCCTTGTTCCCTTGCGTCTCTATAATATTTCTCGTAATCTGTTCCAGGAGTATATAAATCTCTAAATAATATCGTAATATTTGCTCCAGGATTTTTTTCTTTAATAACAAAAGCATTTTTTAAAGCCGTCATGCAACAAACGCTTGAACAGTATGGGCGATCTTCAATTCGAGAACCTACGCACTGTATCATTACATAGTTATTTGCTTTTACATCGTTATTTATAAATTTATGTTCTAATTCAAATTGCGTGATTCTTTTTTTACCGTCGTAACCATATAAATCGGTAGGCGCAAAAAGTGAAGAACCTACTGCAACTATTATAGCACCTACGGATAATTCAATATTCTTTCCATTTTGTTCTACTTCTACTTCGAAATTACCAACAAATCCATCAATATTTTTAACTATGGAAGATGTTAAAATTTGCAAATTTTGAGCATTTTGAACGTTATTTTTAATTTTATCTAAAAAATCTGAAGCGTCTAATTGATGAGGAAAGAGTTTATGTAATGAATTTAACCTTCCTCCTAATTTATCTTCTTTCTCAATTAAATAGGTTTGAAATCCTTGTCTGCTTAAATTAAGTGCCGCACTCATTCCAGCAACACCTCCACCAATTATTAAAGCGGACGGATTAACATTTACCATGATTATATCGAGTGCTTCAAGCTTTACAGCTTTAGCAGTTCCCATCCTAATTAAATCTTGAGCTTTCTTATAAGCTTCCTCGGGCTGCTTTTGGTGCACCCAAGTACATTGATCCCGAATATTAACAAAGTTAAAGAGATATTTGTTTAAGCCCGCTTCGGAAACACAATCTCGGAATAAAGGCTCGTGAGTTCTTGGCGTACAAGATGCTACAACAACGCGATTTAAATTATATTCTTCGATTGCCGCCTTAATACTCGCTAAACCGTTTTCTGAACAAGTATATAGATTATCCTCTGCATAGGCAACATTTGGAAGACTTTTAGCTTCTTCAGCTAAAGTCTTGCAGTCTATCAAACCACCAATATTAGAACCACAATGGCATACAAATACTCCCACCCTTACTTCATCTTCAATATCTTTCTTTTCTTCTTCTGACATATTTTAACCTCCTCTAATTACCTCTGCTGCCCTTGCTGCTGCACCGCTCGCCTCAGAAACAGAGCGCGGTATATCCATTGGTTCATGTACGCATCCACACGTGAAGATACCTCCCTTACTGGTTTTAACTGAATCAAAAGGAGGAGTTTTAACAAATCTATACTCGTTTAATTCAATGCCTAAAACTTCTGACATTTTCTCAATTCCTTCTGGTGGGATAATACACGTGGCTAAAACTGCTAAGTCTACCGTTAATTCTTTTATTTCTCCATTGTCCAAATCTTCATACACGATAATCGGATTTTCTTTATTATCGATAGTAATTTGAGCAATTTTACTCTTAATATATTTAATATTATAATCATTTTCGCCCCTTTTAATAAAAGATTGAAAGCCCTTACCCCCTGCTCTCATATCTATATAAAAGACATACGATTCCAATTCATTATTATGCTCGTAAGCAATCATAGCTTCTTTAGTTGTATACATGCAACAAATTGATGAGCAGTACTGTCTACTTCTATCGTTTCGTGAACCTATACATTGCAAATAAGCTATTTTTTTTGGTTTTTCTCCATCAGATAATCTTTTTACGTGCCCATCTTGAGGTCCAGAAGCGCTTAACAATCTTTCGAACTCTAAGGCGGTAACGACATTTCTGTATTTTTGATAACCATAATTTCTTAAAACCTCATTATCAATATCTTCGATCAAATTGTAACCCGTAGCAACGATAATAGAACCAACATTGTTCAATTTAATATGTTGATCTTGTTGCTCAAAATCAATTGCTTCCCTCTCACAAACTTTCTCGCAAATTCTACACGCGTTCTTTGTAAACCATAAGCATTTATCCTTATCAATCGTCATTATCGCAGGGACTCCTTGCAAGTAATACATATAAATAGCTCTCCTTTTTCTCAGCTGACGATCGAATTCATCTATAACTCTCATTGGGCATTTTTCAGCGCAAACACCGCAATTTATACATTCATCCTCTTTAACGTAGCGTGCACGCTTTAAAATATCTACCGAAAAATTACCTCTCTCCCCCTCCACTTTTTGAACTTCTGAATACGAATAGAGCGTAATGTTTGGATGTCTATAACATTCTGATAATTTAGGGGCTAAGATACAAATCGAACAATCGTTAGTAGGAAATGTTTTATCTAATTGGGCCATTCTGCCACCGATATTTGGATTTTTTTCTACCATATCCACATGTATTCCCATATCCGCTAAATCTAATGCTGCTTGAATTCCTGCGATCCCACCACCGATAACTAAGGCACTCTTTGAGTTTTTTTCCAAATTTCTTTCACTCATCATTGATTTTAATTATTATTTTAATAAAATTAAACATTGAACCCGATACCTTCGAACAATCCCTTTGGTTTAATTCGATGAAAATTAAATCCTAATTCTTCCGGTTTAAACCCAAATGATAAAGCCATTAATTCAGACAAATAAAAAATTGGTATGTTGTATTCAGAATTATTTCTCTTGTTAAGTTCTCTTTGATTAAACTCAAATTGTTGATAACAAGCAGGACATACTACAACAATACAGTTAGCACCTGATTCATGAATTGCTTTCAATTTGTTGTCTATCATTTGCAGAGATAAATCCTTATCCGACTTATCAAGAGGATTTCCACAACACTCCATTTTTAGCTCATATTCTATGGATTCCGCTCCCAATGTCTTAACGATTTCATCTAAAGTAACTGGTTCAAATGGGTCATCCCATTTAATAAACTCTGAAGGTCTTAAATAGTGGCAACCGTAATGAATGGCGACCTTAAAACCTTCCAAGGGTTTTTCTATTTTTTCTTTAACTTTTTCTAGATTTTCATAAAGAACTTGAGCAAAATGTTTTACTTCTGTCTTGCCCTCATATGTCTTTCCAATCTTTTTTAAATATTTATTAACTTTTTGCTTAGCGTCTATATCCTTATTTATAAAATAATTTACACCTTTTAATGTTTCAACGCATCCTGAGCAAAAAGATATGACTCCTCCATTATTATTGCACAAACTTAAATTCCTTGCCCCCAAAGCTAACCATGTTTCGTGGTCAATTAACTCAATCCCCGTAGGATCAGGACAACAACTAAACCCATCAACATCTCGTAACTCAATACCGAGTTTTTCAAAAACTTTTCTTGAAGATACCTCTAAATAAGGTAATCTTGCCGGAATTACGCATCCCAAAAATAAATCGTACGCCACTTTATTCATTCCCCCTCAATATATTTTTCTCAAAATTAGTCTCTTTCATTAGAATTTTAATCTCTTCCGCTGGCGCGATTTTAATCTCTGGAAGACCTAATTTTTTACGCCTAGCAATGATTGAATTTGAATAGGGAATGGCAACTCCAGTATCAAACACTGCTTTACCCTGGGAGTAAAAAGCTTCGGGATATTTATCCTCTTCAAAACATAAGTTTTTTATTAAAGTAAATATCTCCGTTAATTCTACCTTTTGAGGGCACAATTCAACGCATTTTTGACAAGTCGAACACAACCAGGGGTTAGGATCTTGACTCTCAACTAACTTATCCCTTAACCCTAATATTGCCTCTTCAATTATTTTTCTAGGATTATACTTTCCCTCGGTAAGCAAAGCCACGGGACATCCCCCAGAACAAGTAGAACATTGGTAACAATAACTTAAAGATGCATTATGCTTGAGTACTTCATTCCTAAATTCAAAATTAATTACACTCATTGTATCATTCCCAATTTTTTTTATTATTTTATTTGAAAAATTTTCACATAGTACTTCTGTCAAAAAGCTTTTTTCATTTAATTTCAGTTAATTATAACACGCTTTTAAATTTTTTATAAAATTTCGACATAAATTTCGGAATATACGAATTTAATCTATCACATCAATATCTCTAATGTCTAATATCCATAATTTTCAATGCATAGGATTATCAAACTAAAGATTTATGCTTGAATTTATACCCCTAATTTCAATAGTACATTAAATTGCACTATTTCGAATCCAATTGTTTTTGAATATCAATCACAATTGGAATTTCTCTATCTTTTTTGCTTATTACTACTTTTAATAAGCCATCCTCAATCGTGGTGCTAATTGGTTGGAAATGATCAGCTGGATCAACCTCTCCATCCCCATTCAAAAGTTCATGCCTTGCTTTCGTTTTCAAGCACGTGTATTTTTCATCATATAACACGCACTTGGAACAACAAAACCCTACAGGCATATAACCGACAATGGAACAACGATCATAAGCATCACAATTACAATTATTGCACATGAAGATTACCTCTTGTTTATAATTAGAGTGACTTCTTCACTTTTCTTTTCAGTTGTAGTTGTAGTAACAACGTTAATATGTTTTTTCGGATCCAACTTCGAAGATTCTAACTGATAACACTCGCAAGAATGCCTGTTTTCATAACCTACACATTGATCGCAACAAAAATTTATGGGCATGCATCCTACTATGGAACATTTATCATACATATCATTACTACATTCACATTGATTACACATTTTTCACTATCACTTCAAGTATTATTTTTTTAGTTGTGGGAAAAGATTCTCACATTTCTATAATGATCAATTAGCATAATTTAATATTTAAATGTTTACTTTTTCAACCATTTCTTGCAGCGCGAAGATCAATTTCAAATGATATGAATGATTACAGATAGTATATTGATCATATTTTTGATATTCGTATATCGATCTGTAATGAGGTGTTTGAAAATATCAAACTATACAAAAAATAGTTATTGAAGAACGTAAAACCGACATTTTTGATAAAACTCGTCAACAAGCATGTACAATTCGTTAAATTGGAGATACATTTTCGGAGAGAAAAACGAAATACAACAATGAAATGACGTGAATTTTTGATATATCGTTTCCCTCTTAATGCACTAAATTACTATAGCACGCTTGTTGGGAGCTAATGCTTGCAATGTGGACAAGTCTTAAAAAAGTAAAATTATCAAAAAAACTAGTTTAAATATTATCTATTAATTCAAACAAGACAGAAAGTACCTCTTCGGCATCTCCTGAAAATTTAAACACGCCTTCATCGAGTTCTCCTTCAACGCCTTCCGCAACAAGTTCATAGATGATATTTTCCGCAAATTCCTCTGATTTGTTTAATGCCTGTGCGAATTTATTTATGGGAATTCCTTTCTGAAGCTTTACTAAGCCCGTAATTCTCCTTTTTATCCTTTCTTTATCTACTGAAGTAGATTTAAGTTTAATTTTTTTCCCTATATCTTCGATCCCTGATTTTTCAACCGCCTTCTCAATGTTATCTCCCCATTGTTCCATTTTCTTCCCAAATTCATCCAACTTCCGAAGATCTCCAATGTTATTCTTAACAAATTTCATGGATTTCCGCACCAATTCGGATACAGAAGATCCTAAATCTTCCGACCATTCCCTCCATTCCTCACTCGTGTCGGGGGGAACCGAAATATTTATGCGAGTTACCCTTTCTTTTGCCTTTCGTGTCTTATAATCCTGTTTTTTTACCTTCGCGCGAGCCTCTCTCTCTTTTTCCCTGATTTTTTCCGCTAATTCGGCACGTCTTTCTCTCAAGTCCTCTTTCCTTTCCATTATCTCTTCCCGAAATTCTTCCCTTAGCTCTCTAATATCCTCTAAGAGGTCCTGCCTTTCATCTTTCTTGTCCTCAATTACATCTCTTAAATCTTCAGAAGGGTCATCTTTTAGTTCTCTTAAATCTTCTGCTATCGCTACCTCGAGTTCTTGCAATTCCTTCTCCTTTTCTCTAATTTTTTCCTCGAATCCACTTGCCTTATCCTGTATTCTTTTTTCCCTATCCTTGATTTCTCTTATGTAATTTTCTCTGATTTCTTTAATTTCATCAAGTTCATCAAAATTTTCGTCTTTTCCAGATTCATCTTCTTCCTTTCTGTCAATCTCATCTTCTGACATTTTTTTTTCTCCTACTATATTTTTTATTCCTTTCTTTTTATTGGTTTTCTATTAATTTTTTGACGTTTGGTACTATAAAATAAAAATAAATATAATTTAATGGACAATAGGTACGGTCATGAATGCTTTCGCATGAAGCCGGCTTTTAACATCCTCAAAACTAACATTTTTGGCTAAGCTCATTTGACATCCCTCCACATTTTTTTTATTATTCATTATTTTATTCCTCAGGTTTTTTTAGATTTGAATTCTTAATTTTTTGTTATTTTTTTTAATTCAGTTTTATTTTTTTTAGCATGAGTTTTTTTGTGTGTTTTTTTGTGTATAAAAAAATGGAAATTTTTTTTAATATTTAATATTGCCATGTGTTAAAAGATTGGTATATTGCTTGTTCTTCACTTCATTTATACTTATCAAACCATTATTTATTTCATATCTGTTCATTTTTTTTTTTCACTTCTTTTTTTTAATGTTTTTTTTGTGTATTCTATTTAATAATAAAAAAAGATAGTATTTAAATGTTTGTGTATTCATCCAAAATAATGTGTAGATAATCAATAATTATAAGATAGAACCCGTGAAACCTCTATAGAATTAGTGTGTATTGTTTTTTTCACGTTATTCTAATGGAGTAGAAGGCGAATTGAAAACTCAATTTTTTTTTGAGATTTTTTTGCTATGCAGAAGTTGTTTCTAATAATCTCAAGCATTTTTAGGTTTTTGGTCATTTGAGTACGAATTATTGATCGAAAAATAACAAAATGGAAAAAACTATTTATACAATAATTACATTATAAATTCACAAATTTACATTTTATATAAAATGGAATAAAAAAAAACGTATTTAATGATAAAAATGGACTTAATTGATATTAAAATATTGGAGGAATTAAAAAATAATAGTCGAATGTCATATAATGAGATTAGTGAACGTATTGAAAAAACTGAAGCGACAGTACGAAGAAGAGTTCAGAAGTTAAAAGACCAAGGAGTCATAAAACGTTTTACAATTGATTATGAAGTAGATTCAAAACCAAAAGTTAGTGCTACTATTAAAATTGAACCAGATTTCAAGGATATCAAACGTATCCTGTCGGAATTAAGGAATATTGAAGAAATTAATGTGATCTGGCGCTTATCTGGAGATTGTGGATTATTAATGAAGGTTGATATTCCTTCAATTGAACAATTTAATCCATTAATAGAAGATAAAATCTCTCGTATTCAAGGAATAAAAATCATAGAAACTTGTTTCATTACTGATATTATCAAGTAAATTTTTTACATTCTTTCCTTATGATGCAATTAATTGTGAAATATCCAAGATTTTTTGAATAATAACAGTAAAAATTTTTTCCACGTTTTCACCTGTCATCGCAGAACATTCAATGTATCCATGAATATCCATGGATTTAGCCATTCTTATTGCTTGTTGAGACTGAACTTGTCTATTTTCTTCCAAATCTAACTTATTACCAATCATCATTATCGGAAAACTCTCTGGATTGTCAACTTCCTCACGAACTAATGAGACCCATGCCTCATAATTTGCCAAGGAATATAGATTAGAGATATCAAAAAAAAGTAATCCGGCATGAGCACCCTTTGAATATGTTGAGTAAAATAAATGAAATCTATCAATATCCTTGAAACTCCAAATTTGTAGTTGGTATCTGTTATTACCTAAAATGACAGGTTTAGTGTAAAATTCAATGCCAATTTCTTTATCAGCTTTACTTCGAGAAATTACCTCTTTTGTGTTTTTTCTCAGAAAAGTTGTTTTTCCTGCTTCAGAATTTCCAAAAACGATTATTTTAAATGTGTTATCGTATCCTGTCTTAACGATAGCTTTTTTTATTGGTTCTGTAACTTTTTTATCAGCTAAAAACGTTGTTGCGAGATTAGCGATATCGATATCCTCTGGAATTGTTCTTAAATGCCTTTTTTTCTTCCACTTTTTATAAGGTTCCATGGGTAATGAAATTTCAATTATTTATGAATTGCTTTTATCTAAATGACTTATTTTTATTGAAAAGTCAGTAATTAGAATTCCGCTTATTTGGTTACAATAAATCAAAGAAACTGCCACGTATTTAAATCTTTTCCTCATATTGAATTAAATCATATAAGTTCCATTGCCGCTAAAGTCATTACTTGCAGTTTATGAGACAAATTACGAATAGTTTAGACTTCATTTTATCAAAGATAAATTTCTAACTTCAAAAATAACCTATGAAATAATCTTGCTCATTAATCTTATATTTGTCACGTGATTTCATTACTCAAAAATCCACAAAAATGTCTAAAAAATTATTAAATTGTCATGGTCATTTCCATTAAAATTTCTAATGGAAAATTAATACTAATATAACGAACAAATGGAATAAGATTCAGAATTTAATAATAATAAAAAATTGATTTTATATAATGACAATTGATACAAATTTCAATCTCGAGGATTGCTTGTTGGCATGTCCATTTTGTCATTATTGTACTTTGCCACAGAATCAGTATTTATGCAATTTTCCAGAATATAAAATTTGTCCTGAATACTCTCAAAAATTAATAAAATTAAAAGATTCCTCCAAAATTCTTCACTAAACTTAAACTACTTAATATTTCTATAAATATTAAATTCTAATAACAAAGAGAATAAAATGTATTGAATATTTCAAAAAGATAAAATATTTTTATTGAAGATCTTCTTCCAAGGTTTCAACTAAATATTCATCCAGGGTAATGTCAATTTCCACTTCAGAGTTCTGAATTTTCTTCGCAACTTTTCGTAATCCTGAATCATTTATCATTAACTCAAGAAAATTCTGGTATAACCCCTCAATGTTTTCTTTCCCGGCGTTAAAATACAAATCATCAGAAACTCCTAAATTAAGCACATCAAATAATCCCTTAATTGATTCTTTGATGTTTTTAAAATTTTCTAATGCTTTTTCTTCGGCTTTTTCTGTAAAATTCATAATTTTTTTAACCTTCATGATAATTATAATGATCATAATATTTAAATTGATCGTTTTCTTACATTAATGTGATCATAACTCGGATAAAAAAGTACGCATTATGTAAAAGTAAATAATAACATTTCGTATAATTATGAAAATCAAATTATTAGATTGTTGAATTTAGTCGAATTCATATGATCGATTTCTAACATTTTCACGAAATAGTATTAGTTAATACTAAAAATGATCAAAAATAATAGGATTGGGAATGAAGAGTGATTTTATAGGCTTAATTAGACCCCATTTATAAGAAGATTGAATATAGTTTTCTTTAAAATGATTGAATCAGGACAAATTAAGTGTTCTTTAACAAAAATTGGTAATTGATTATCATTTTCAGCATTTTTTAGAGTTTACGTTTACTCAGTTCCTTTATTTTTATGTAAATCAAAAATTATTCTTATTAAACTTATTCAAAATGATAATAATGATAGGTCATGGTGATCCGTTCAACACGAAGTTCAAAGAGGATTATTAAATATTCTTTTAAAATTATTAAATAATATCCCTCTCTTTAGTTCATTTTTTACTTTATTCGTGGAAAATGACATTACATTATCTCTTTTAATTATTTAAAAGGATAGAGCAAGAAAAAAGAACATGCTTTAACAAGTTTAACTTGCTTAAACATACTCTATGGTTCCAGGAGGTTTTGATGTGATATCGAAATAAATATTTTTAGTATCATGGATTTCGAGCAACTTGTATTTAATTTCTTCAATTAAACTGATTGGCAGATCAGTAACACTGGCAGTTCGAGCGTCAATACTATTAATTGATCGTATCACGACATCATATACTCCTTGGTGGCTCTCATGCAGTTCATATAACGCTCTGGAATATCCCTTAATTTGTGAAGCGAAGTGAGTTAACTTTTCAAAATCCCATTCACCTTTAATGGATAATGGAACCTCATATGTTCTCTGACCATTTATAATTCCTGTCACTTTTCGTAATAAGATATCAGTTGTAGTTACTGCAAAAGCTTGGAATGGTTCTTGTTCACCCTTTTCATTTATGATCATTGTCTTGCCATGATTTTCCAAGTAATAATCTTCAATTGTTGACTCAACAATATCATGCACTTTTTTTTCATAAGCAAGATTCTCCATTGAGACAGGACCAATTATTCGTGCAGAGAGTGCTGGACCAGGGAATGCCTTTCTATATACATGTTCAGTCGGTAATTTTAGATATTCCAAAATATCTCGCACTTCTGGTTTAGTTAAGCTAGCTACTGGTTGTATCGTTGCTTCTACCTCATATTCAATATCTAAATTATGTTGGCTTTTTACGAATCCCTTCTTATTTTTTTTCATGAGGTTCCTTTCATCTTCAAGACTCATCGATTCTTTTAAATCGGTAATTTTTACGCCAAAACTCTCTTCAATATCGGGAAGAATGGTACCATCCGCAAGTAAATCACAATTTTCCTCCTTAATTACCCTGCTAATAGTATCTGAGTATGCTTTTTTGAATAATTTTCTCTTAATTTCAGCATCTTCTTCTCCTAAGATTTTAGGAAGGAAATCCTCTCTAATGTCTATAACTCTTACATCGGGGAAAACTTTTTTAATATATTCTCTCTCTTCTACACCACGAATAATGCGCATGAGACCGTGATCAATAAATACAGGAATCATTTCAATATCCGCTTCTTTTAACGTCATGTAGGTAGCTGAGCTATCCACGCCTCCTGAAAGAGCACAAAACACTTTTTTCCCTCTTGCATGTTTATGTAGGAATTCACTAGCAGATTTTATAAAATCTTGGGGCTTTCTAGGGGGATCTATTAATCTATGATTTAGCATGAACATCTTTAGGATGGAAATGTAATTAAGTTCTATTATTAAGGTGTTATGAATTTTTTGTAAAAAGTTCTATTTATAAAGATTGAACCTACAAGATGGTTAAAATCATCAAGGTTTTTCTATGGTTGAACCATTAGCTCCCGAATTAAGAAAAAAAATAGATGCTGTTGCTGAAAAAACATTAGCATTATTCATGGATAAAGTATCTAAAGAAGGATCTTTAGAGGAATTATTTAAAACTTTAATTGTAGAGAAAATATTCAGCAAGTTAGGTCCGAGGATGAATAGGTTTGCCGTAAGAAAAGTAGCCAAAGTTGCTGTTAGAAAAGCAGTGGATAAAGTATGGGAAAGACATAGAGAAAAATTAATAACTAAATTACACAATCTGAAATAATATCTGCAATTATTTTAAATTTAGTGAGATCTATTGTTTTTTTCATCGTATTTTTGGTGATATTCTTCCGCTCTGGTAAATTTTGAAATAGGAACTATCTCAGTTACGATCGGCTCACGATATTTACCTGATTTATCCAGCTTCTCCTTTAGTGCTATAGTTGCTAATTTTTGTTCCTTATCATGATAAAACACAGCAGATCTATATTGAGTACCTATATCCCAACCTTGACGATTTAGCGTTGTAGGATTATGCATGTTCCAAAAAATTTCTAATAATTCTTCATAAGATACAATAGAAGGATCAAAAGTAACTTGTACCACTTCTGCATGACCCGTTTTGTTTGTACATACTTCTTTATATGTTGGATTTTCGGTGATTCCTCCAGTATATCCAACGACAGTATCTATCACTCCTTTTATATTTCCAAATCGAGTCTCCACTCCCCAAAAACATCCTGCTCCAAAAGTTGCTTTTTTCATAATCATTATTCAAGAATTGAACTAGGTTAATAAAAATAAGCTAAATATCTTATAAACTAAATGGATTAAGGACATATTTTTTAAAAATAAGAATAATAAAAAATAGAGTTTTTAAAAGAAATTAATAAGAAAAAATGAATTTAAGGGGTTTTTTTTTTATTTTCTAATTCTTTAAGTTCTCTGTGAAGTATTTTGCCGACAATTGTCTTAGGAATTTCATCAATAAATTGTACGAAACGCGGATATTTGTCACCTGCCATGTTTTCTTTTGCCCAGTTAATAATGTCTTGTTCTTTAATCCCTTTATCCTTATATTCTTCCTTCAATACAATATATGCTTTGATGTTTTCATTTCCCCCGTCATCGATTATTCCAATAACACCGCATTCCTCAATAGCATCATGATAGTAGAGTAAAT
>JAGXNU010000149.1 GCA_019894815.1 Promethearchaeota archaeon | reverse complement strand
ATATCACTTAGATCACTCCTTTTTCCATCTCTAGCCCACCTGAGTATTTCTTCAATAGTTAGGATATATAGTATTAAAGTTGCCCAAAAAGTCCAGTCGAGAATTAATGTTAAGAATTGAGATTTAAGAATTATAAATAGTGTAAAATAAAAAAAACTTAAAGATGCCAAAAGAAAGATCATCAACAATAAAAATCGTGCTGGTTTTTTCAAATAAAATCTCCTATTCCATTGTTATTTTAATGTTATATTGATTAAATTATTAATACTAATACAAAATTACATTTTTCTTGACTCTTTTTGGAAATAACGGATAGTAATATAGTACCATAATCCTAAACATGGAACCACGATTATAAGAGATACGATGATATTAGTAGGTATTATGGTTCCGAATAAGACTAAATTAGCAAAATTAATGGGCATTATCATTAATTCAATAAAAAATAATAGAATATATCCTCCAATCATTACAATTATCATAATCGAGATTATTCCTCTAATTCTCGGAAAGAAAATAAGAAGAATTAAAGAAAATATGATTAAATAAGGTATGAAGTATACTACAAGCATGAAATTTATTTTGTTAACCGTCACTGACATCATTAAAGTCGTAAAAATAGCAAAAAAACCACAGATGATTGATATAGCAAAAAGATTTTTTACCAAATCTGGCTCCCTAAGTGGCCCTCGAGCTAGAAGTAGCCGTGGTAAAGTTAATGCTGCTTTTTCATTATTTGAAGCTTTTATTATATCATCCTCTAAAAGAATAATATCATTCTTATCCTCTTGAATTTCTGAACTTTCGAAAAATCCCTTTACAGAGTAAAGTACATAAAAACTATTAAATACATGAATTAAAAGAGCACAAAATACTGCTGCTTCTAAAGATCCAAACAATGCAACTCCCGCTATTATTGTTCCCATACTTAAAGTACCTACATCTCCGGGGAAAATTTTAGCAGGGTATTTGTTATAGTGAAAAAATGGTATTATAACAGCAATACCTGCCGTTGTGAATAAGATAGCTTCTGCCGAATTCCATATCAATCCACATATAAATAAAGAGATTAATGCAATCAGGCACGTTCCTGAACCTTCTCCGTTATATCCTTCTAGCATATTAACGGTATTTCCAAAAACAGCTACAATTAATGGTGCTAATAATGGATAAATTATATTTAACCTTAATTGTCCTAAAAATGGAATAGTAGGAGATTCAATGTTGATGAAACCAAAGAAGTTTGCTATAAAAAATATTATTCCAGTAAATAAAATTAAAAAAACCTTATATCTAGATTTAAGTTTAATGCGATCATCCAAAAAACCAATGATCCCAGATAAAATCACAGACACAAGCAATACAAATATTTCATTTGAGAATAGAGGGAAAGTTAAAATTAACAAAATAGAGGTAACTGAATAACCGATTACGATACTTATACCTCCTGATTCAGCTACTTGAGGTTTGCTATTTTTATGTATATCATATCCAACATAATTCTTCTTTATCATCAATTTTATAACTTGGGGTATAATGAAGTATGTGAATGATATTCCTATAAAAAAAATAACAACTAGTATAATAATTTCAGAAAAACCCCAATTTTGTTCAGTTAGCATCATATTATTCCCCTAAATAACTAGACTATCAACACGCAACGGTTAAAAAGTAAAATAATTGCTAAAATATAACATTTTATTTTTATTGATCAACTAAAACAAATAATTTGACAAGAGAAGAAATTAGAATAGCCCGGCACGGATATTCGACTGATGAAATTGTTCATCAGTTTTCGAACCGTGGTCACGGGGTTCAAGGCCCCAGATGCTTGGCCACTACACCACCGGGCTATTATATATTGCTTATTTTTTTAAAGATTATAAGGATGTAGATTTTGTTTAAAAAATTCTGGATCAAATAAATTTTTATGGTTTTTAAGGAATTGAAGATCATTTTCTTCATTTCTATATTCATCTGGAAGCATTTGTGGTATGCTTTCTATTATGGGAAACCAACGTAAACATTCCTCACAAAACAATAATCCTGAATCGATTTCAGTATCAAGCTTAAATTTATTAAGTAGATAAAGTTCAGGTAGAACGTCCTCAATTTCATTCAAACTTAAATTTTCTTCACTCAAATTACTTAATTTCTCCATTACCTGTGTAGTAAGGATCTTATGACATTTTATTGCTCGTTCGATTTCTGTTTTATCAATCAGGTTGTTTAATTCCTTGATACTTGCTTTTATTAGATTTAAATATTCAGAAAAGGGCATTTTTTTTATAGATATACCGTCCTTGATGAATAAGTTATCATCATGCTTACTAAAATCAATGAGCTCCTCTTTCTTGATTGTTTCCAAATTTCTGTTTTCATACACATTCAAAAGCTCATTAAATTCGGTTTCAGTGGTTTCATAAGAAAAAATGAATAATTTTAGGGGAAAATGCTTATCAATCGGACACGCCAAAATATCAAATAACCATGGTTTCATGATGAATAATCCTATTAAATTAAATAAAAAAGATACTATAATAAGTAGCTTCTTAATTGTTGGATATATTTGTCTATTGTGCGATCAATTTTCTTTTTTCTACGTAGGAAATCATCAGAAAGTTTTTGATATGCTGCGCGAGAGGGTAATTTTCCTCTCTTATAACGTGTATCGAGAAGACTGATGCTATCATCTACGCTAGTTCGTTCAGCATCAAGTATATCTAGTTTTTTAATAATACTTCCGAAAATCTCACTATTTTCTACTAGTAATTTTGAGAATGGGATAATTTCTTGTTTAATTTGCTCGATTTTAGTGTTATTCTTATTTACAATGTTTTTATATGATTTTTTAGCCATTTTTTTCCTTTTAGCTTCTTCCTCCGCTTTTCTAATTTCAAGGATTAGGGCATTTTTTTCTTCATATAACGAGCAAAATTCTCGGATTTCGTTGACAGGGATTGATTCTGTCTTAAATAATGCTGCATCCCCTTCTTTCTTACTAGTTTTTACTAGAACAACGAATGTTGATAGTATCGAGGCTATTAGCAAAATGAATGTTATTGGTCTAATCAGTAGATCGAAATAGTTTAGGGTAAATGTGAAGAGTATTATTTTATCTTCAAAAGGACTAATGTCTTCCGAAGCATACATAATTATTTTGGAACCACTCACTTGATCGATACCATCAGGAGGACTTGATATATAATCAATAGTGCTACAACCCTCAATGAAAACCTTAATAATTTGATTTCTGACAAAAAATTCATGAGTTGTTGTTATTAAATTTAGTTGTATTGATTCTTGGAACCAATTCATTGAGAAATGTTTATCAAAAGGTAAATCATACTCAATTGTATATCTTAGTTTGGAATTAGGATCTAGAGAAGCTCTATTATACAAAAGGTTTATCACAATTTCCTTTTTATTATTTTCAACGTTTACTATAGTTGTTCCTAACAATTCACCAAGACTATCTGAAACGCGTATATTAATAGCATCATTTGGTATGTAAAAGGGTATATTATAGATATTAATGACTCCAACATTTTTTATGACATGATCCTCTTTAACTTTGATTATTCCCCAGGGTGAAATTGCTATTTCGCGACTGATTTGCTCTAATTCCATCTTAGTCATTAAGATGTCTTGAAAGATTATATTTATCTCCTTATCTGGGTCTAAATTTACTAAAAACGGATCCAAATGCTCTAAGTCAATGCTTTGTTCCAAATCATATAATATAACCTCTCCAAAAGGAATTCCCATTCCAGATACTTCATCATGTGACAATACATTAGAGCTTTCTGGCATTCTATAGGAAGATTTAATATCACCTTCAGCTTTGTAGGGTATATATGGAAATAGATTTCCTGTAAAAAAGATTTGTTGTTCTACTCCTGTAAAAAGGTAATCCATTTGATCTTTTAACGTATATTTTATTTTGACAATCCCTGATTGTTGAGGGAGGAGGGGAGAATCAAAGTAAACAGTAATCAATTCATATTCATCATAAACGATGGAATTTCGTTCGGTAGCAAGAGCATTATTAGCACTTCCTGTTGCTAGCAAATAGATTAAGTTATCAGAATCCTCGAGAGAAATTCCCATAAAAATTGATGTTATTGGATTGGAATTTTTATTTAATATCGTAAGTCTATCTTCAATATTTACGAGTCCATATCCGCTTATGTTAACATTATGCTTTACATCAGTTATCAAGATATTTTCAAATCCTTCAAAACTTGCAGATAAGTGTAAACTTGCTTCTTCTTCTTGATTCAGATGTGAAGATCCTTGAGGAAATCCAATAAATGAAATTATAATCAAGAATACTATTAATCCACCAAAAACGGCTGAAATTTTCTTTTTATTCAACATTAATATAAACCATTTCTTTCTTAAACTATCTGAAGATAATTAAAATTAATAATAAAAATTTATCATATTTTGAATCACAATTCAAAATAAAACTTATTATAAGTGTAGTTTTATTTTAATTTAATAAGAAATTATTGCAGATTAATTATGTCATCAAGTCAATCTTCATCGAGACGGAAAAAAAGAAGAAGTGGCTCTGCACCCATGCCAGCAGGAGGTGCAGGGTTAATGCGATTTTTTGAAGATAGTTCAATCGGTCTTAAAGTAAGCCCAATCAGTACTGTAATAATATCATTAGGGTTGATTATTGTCGTATTTCTTGCTCATTTAGGCGTATTTAATTGGTTTTTTACTCCGGGAGCATGAGAAACATTTCATTGATATGTCATAACCATCTTTATCCTTATCATGAAAATTTCTGAATTTCAGGAACTAATTCGAAATCTATATTTTAAAAAAGATTCAAAGAGGGGAATTAATAACACATTTATATGGCTTATTGAAGAAATAGGTGAATTAGCTACACTATTGAATGAAAAATTGATTGATCCCGCTAAAATATCAGAAGAATTAGCAGATATAATAGCATGGACGACTTCAATTGCAAATTTAATGGAAATTGATTTAGAAAAAGCATTAGCTTTCAAATATCCAGATAAATGTAAGAAATGTAATGCTAATCCATGTCACTGTGAAAATAAATTAATTTAATATCTTTTAAATAAAGTATAATATTGATTTCACTAAAGATCTCACTAAGGTGTAAATAATTAAAATAATTCATTCTAAAGCAAAAATTCATGATAGTTCTT
>JAGXNU010000148.1:2702-5289 GCA_019894815.1 Promethearchaeota archaeon | reverse complement strand
ATAAAAGAAAACGACTGTTCTTATTCTTCTTATCCTTTAATTGAAGCGAGGAAGACAACGAGCGAAACGAGAGGAAAATATAAAAATCGAGTTAAAAAGTCCAGTTTTAATCTATCGGATTATGACGATGATGTAGAAAAGATGGAAGAAATGATCGATATATCGTAGTTGTTGATCCTCGCAACACTCATACGGCTCAGATTGCTGACTTGTACATAAAAGTCAAACCTAATGAAGATTATGAACTCTTAAATGCCATAAGAGCAGTGCTAAGAGGCGTAGAATTGGATGCTAAGGAAGTTTCAGGAGTTCCTATGGAAAGTATCAAAGAATTAGTCGATATACTAAAGAAATGCCATTTTGGTGTTATCTTTTTCGGCATGGGTCTTACTCAAACATTGTCTCATCATAGAAACATTGATAGCGCAATTTGCCTAGTACGAGAATTGAATGATCACACTAAATTTCTCTTAACTCCAATGAGAGGGCATTATAACGTTGCGGGTGCCAATCAAGTCTTCACATGGAACACAGGATATGCATATTCCATCGATTTCTCAAGAGAATACGCCAGATATAACCCCGGAGAATTTTCCTCGGTAGATCTCCTAATGAAAGATGAGGTTGATGCTATTTTAGTCGTGGCGTCAGATCCTGCAAGTAATTTTCCTGCAGGTGCAGTAAAGAACATGTTCAAACACCCGATAATTGCAATCGAACCACATCACACCCCTACTTCTGTGTATGCTGATGTAATTTTACCCCCTGCATTTGCGGGTATTGAATGTGAAGGGACTGCATACCGCATGGACAAGGTTCCTCTCAGATTAAGAAAGGTAAAAGATGCTCCTGATGATTGTTTGCCTGATAAAGAAATATTAGAACGTTTATTAGAAAAAGTAAAAGAAAAGATGGGTGAATAAATATGGCGGAAGTCAAATTAAAGCTAAAAAAAAAAACAAAATTTCCATTAGAGGCAGATACTATCACTCCAGATAATTTTGCTGGAAAAACTCTTAATGAAATTAAAAAACTTCCTCTTTATCATGCTAAAGAATTGGTAACTATTGGTGATTTCTTTGACGTTTCTGGAAAAGCAGAAGATATAGCCAATACTAAAATTATTATCGATGGTGATGTTTCCAACGTTAAAAGAATTGGAGAAAAAATGACGGGAGGAGAGGTTATCATCAATAGCGACGTTGGCATGCATGTTGGTAATACAATGTATGGAGGAAAGATTATAGTGAAAGGGAATGCCGATGATTGGGCAGGTGCAATGCTTCAAGGCGGTGAATTGGAAATTGAAGGAAACGCAGGTCATTATGTTGGTTCAGCTTATCGTGGTTTCTGGCAAGGAATGAAAAATGGAGTAATACGTGTTAAAGGCAAAGTTGGCAATGAATCAATGCTATGGGCTAAAAGCTCAAAACCAGCAAACAAGTGGCCAACTCTTTACTGCGGTAGTGCTAATTCTTTTTTAGGCTTACACAATCACGGAGGTACGATGGTAGTTGAAGGTGATGTTGACCGTTGCATTGGCGCTGATCAAGTTCGGGGAACTATTGTCATTAAAGGAAAAATTTCAAGATTACTCCCATCTTTCAAAAAGATTGATGATGTAACTGAAATTACACTTCCGAACGGAGAAGTAATTACCGGGAAATTTGCTCAATATAGTGGAGACCATTCAGTGAGTAAAGAAACAGCTGGTAGACTCTACATCGCAATTAAATGATCTTTTTTATATTATTTTTTTTATAGGTAACTTATGATTCAATTTTCAATATAATCGATTTAAGTTCCATTAGGTGATTTTAACGTTCAAAAGAAAAGTAAATATTACTCGAATTAAAAAAGAACAAAAATTTGAAGAAATTGATATTGTTCTGATTGAGAGTGCTATTAATTTAATAGTAAATTCAAAATCCATTGTAAATATCATTTGTCTTCCTAATGATTTGAAAGAACTTGCTGTTGGATTTCTATTTTCCATTGGAATTATCAATTCTTACAAGGATATCAAGGAACTAAGTATTAACGAATTGGAAGGTAAAATAATGATTGACTTACAGCATAATAAAAATTTCAATCCTGATGAATTTGAAAAGAATGTGTTCAATAGAGTAATAGATACAACTTGTGGGATACCTTCTCCTTGGAGAAATCTCATAAAAAGCAAAATAAAAGACGCAAAAGACTCCAAGATATCTGATATGGAAAACATAGTAAATTCTAAGATAATTTTTTCTTCAATAGTTAAAATGCAGAAAAATACGATCCTATTTCGTGAAACTGGGGGATGTCACGGTGCGGCTATTTTTGATCTTGATGGAAACTTATTATCAATAAAAGAAGATATTGGACGACACAACGCAATAGATAAAGCGATAGGAGAGTTACTGATTAATGGCGAATTATTAAGTAATAAAATTTTAACAACAACAGGAAGGCTTACGGGAGATTCGGTTTTGAAAGCAGCAAGAGCAAGCATCCCAATTATTGCTTCGCTATCCGCTGCTGTTGAATCAGGAATTCGCATTGCTTTTGCATATGGAATAACACTGATTGGATTTGTACGGGGTAA
>JAGXNU010000148.1:0-2603 GCA_019894815.1 Promethearchaeota archaeon | reverse complement strand
GCTATCCGCTGCTGTTGAATCAGGAATTCGCATTGCTTTTGCATATGGAATAACACTGATTGGATTTGTACGGGGTAACTCCATGAATATTTATTCTCGTGCTGATCGCATTGTTGCATCAACTTTGTAAATATCAAAACAACTTAATTTTCATACCAAATATAAATAAATTGAATTTATTATTACCATATAGTAGACTATTTATTGAAATAAAAGAGTAGGAAAGTGAATAAATGAAGCACAAAACAGGAATTATTTTACTCATTATTGGTGGAGCCCTTATGGTTATTGGTAACGCAATTGGAACTATAGGTGTTTTTGAATTACTTCAAGGATACGTGGTTGCAAGTGTTCCAACTGAATGGGAATCTCTGGTGACTGATATAATGGTATTTATCAAATGGATAGCTGAACAAGGTGGTTGGGCAATTATAGGTGGTGCAGTCCTTATTTTGATAGGCGCATTGAAACTTGGAAAGTTTATCATATGGATTGGATTAACCTTTGGTGCTTTAGCATTAATCATTTGGATAATAACTCAGGTCATAAATGTAACAGGAATTTCTTTAGGATCTCAGCTTGACACCTTGTTAGGTCAAGTTTATGGTTTATTTACCTACAACACGGGATTTGCTTTTACGGGGGTTGCATTGACTATAATTGGAAAAGCAAGTATAAAGAAAGTGCCAAAATCTAAAGCTGAGGTAATCGAACCTTCCGATGAGTTTAAGTTCTGCCCAGAATGTAGCAAGAAATTACCCATAGCTGCTAATTTTTGCAGTGAATGTGGAAACTAATCTTTTTTTTATCTTATTTTTTTATAACCCATTTAATTGCTAAAAGAAAAAAGTTAAAGAATAAAACCAATATTTCTCATTTTAAAATGAAAAAATAGAATGGAATGAAATCCTAATCAACAAATTTTTTAATAAATTTCACATTAAACCAAATATCATAATTATAATTAAAATTTAGTTAGAAATGGTGATATAATAATTCCAATTCCAGTCGCGTTCATGCAATTATCAAGCTGTTGGGGGTGCCACCAATCCCTCTTGAATGCAAATTTAAATTTACTCCCTATTCTTCCCGCCTTAGATATCGTTTACTGGCCAGCTGTAGTCGATTTTAAGCATGGTTCTTTAGAAGAAAGAGAAGATGGAAGTATAGTTGTAGGTTTTCTTGAAGGTGTTGCAAGAACAAAACAAGACACAGAAAATGCAAAGTTAATGAGGAAAAAATGTAAAATTATCGTTGCAATCGGAGCTTGTTCCTGTTATGGAAGTGTAGTAGGTTTGGCAAATTTGTTTGATAAAGACGAATTAATAAAAAGAAAATTTATGGAAACCGAATCTATTACTGATGAAAAACCTAAGGAACCAACTAAACACGTTCCCGGCATTGAAGATTATATTGTAAACATAAAGGATATCATTGAAGTAGATGTATTTATTCCGGGATGTCCTCCCACTACCGAAAATATTATTGCTGCAATATCTTACCTTCTCACACTTGTAAGTGAAGGTCCAAAATCACTTGATAAAAATAAATCAGTATGTGAAAATTGCAATTTATTCAAAGAAGGATGCTTTTTAGATGATGGAAAGCTTTGTTATGGGGCAATAACTGCGGGGGGATGTGAGTTAATGTGTCCAAATCAGGGAGATTATTGTTATGGATGTTATAGAGCAACAAATAAACCAGGAGAAAAAGTAAATCAACTAAAAAGCATTGCTTATGGCATAGAGGAATTAACTGATGAGATTGGAGCAAGCTTACAACATTTTCTTGATGTTTATTTAGGATCTTCAAACATTACTAATTTTTATTTTCGGGGAGATTTAATTCAGAGATTAGCATATGAACCAGATAGTTTTAAAGTAAAAGAGATAGAAACAGAGAATGGTCCTAAGCTTATTCTGGATGTTACACCTACTGGAACGGAAGTATCAGACGATTTAGTAGGTCTTGCATTATTCCTTCTGAAAAATGATCCTAAATTTAAATTCAGCTCAAAAACAGTATGCAGCCATTGCGATCGAGATTATGTTGATAAAGTACCAACAGATCTTAAACGAGATTATGTTGGGTTACCTAACACTGAGACGTGCTTTTTGGAGCAAGGATATATTTGTTTGGGTCCCGTAACACAAGCAGGATGCGGGACTATTTGTCCAAATAAAGCGAACGCCCCATGTTTAGGATGTTATGGACCTCCAGTGGGTGTAAAGGATCAAGGAGCAAAATTTATTAGTACTTTAGGAGCATTATGTGCTGATAAGGATCCAAGCGAAATTTTAAAATCAATAATAGATCCAGCGGGATTGTTCAATAGATTCACTTTGGCAGATAGTACCTTAGGACATAGATTCCATGATAAAATGGAGAAAGAATAAAACATCTATTTAGTTTCAAATTTATATTAACTATAATTATATACATTAACAAAAAGAAATAAAAAAGTTGAAAAGCATGGCTAAAACAGAAGAGTTTAAATTATTCCCCGGATGTACGATCGGGAACAGGATACCTTTCATCGAAGCCAGTGCACGTAAAGTCTTTGATACACTGGGCATTAAAACATCTGATGCCGATTTTGCATG
>JAGXNU010000147.1 GCA_019894815.1 Promethearchaeota archaeon | reverse complement strand
GGATTACCTTCTATAAGTGCTTGGAATGCCGTAGTAATTGGTGTTATTATCATTAATGCAGAAACCAGTCTTTGGGATCTACTCATCCCTTATTTATTGGTATATGGATTAAAATTGGATCAAAGATATGAAATCTGGTAATACTTCGATTTATAGAAATCAATTTTACAAATGATCTTCTTTTTATTTTTATTATTTACACGTAGTATTGGATGAACTTTAAAATATAAGATTAATTTGTAAAGAATATGAATTTATCAGTCGAAGTTCAAGATTATATATTAAATGACGTAATTGAACGATTTTTAAGATATGTCAAAGTTTGGACCACTTCAGATGATGAATCATCAACCAAACCCTCAAGTTCGAACCAACTTGAATTAGCAAAGATATTAGTTGAGGAATTAAAGGAACTAGATTTAGAAAATATAATTCTTGATAAATTTGGTTATGTGTATGCAGATCTACCTCCATCAATGGAGTTTGAAAAAGCACAACCTATTGGATTAATTGCTCATTTAGATACGTCTAATGCAGTAAGTGGAGAAGATGTAAAGCCAATTGTGCACAAAAATTATCAAGGAGGTCCTATTAAACTTCCAAATGTTGAAGATCTATATATTACATTAGAAGATGCCCCTGAATTGGAGGAATATATCGGACTTGATATCATAACCTCGTCTGGCGATACCCTATTAGGCGCTGATGATAAAGCTGGTATTGCTGAAATCATGACAGCATGTAAAATATGGCAGAAATACCCAGAATTTAAACACGGACCAATTACAATTTGCTTTACTCCTGATGAAGAAATAGGTAAAGGAACTGACAACATCAATAAAAGTCGATTGCCTGAAGCATGTTATACATTAGATGGAGGAAAAATGGGTGAATTAGAATATGAATGTTTTGATGCTTGGAAGGCTACTTTCAAGTTTATTGGACTGAGCGTTCACCCGGGACATGCAAAAAACAAGATGATAAATGCTATTCATATAGCAAGTAGATTTTTCAGTAATATCCCAGAATCAGAAAGTCCTGAACATACTGAAGAACGTGAAGGCTTTTTTCATTTATCTGATTTAAAAGGAAATGAAGAGGCAGCAACAGCAAAACTTCTCATAAGAGATCACGATTCAGAAAAAAATAAAAGAAGAATTGATTATATTAAATCACTAAAAAACACATTTGAAGTTCTTTATCCTGGATTAAAAATCGAAATAGATCTTTTACATCAATACAAGAACATGTTATTCTATTTAGAAAAAGATAAACATGTTATCGAGATTGCGAAGAAAGCCATAGAGGAATCAGGATTAGAAGTTGATTCTCCTGCCATACGTGGAGGGACTGATGGAGCCCGATTAAGCGAAATGGGAATTCCAACTCCCAACATATTTGGCGGAGGCTCTCTATTTCATTCAAGGAAGGAATTTATTCCGACTTTGGGTTTGTTGAAAGCAACCGAAGTAATTCTCAATTTAGCTCACTTATGGAGTTTAGAGCAAAAAAAATAATTTTCTTCTTTACTTATTTATTACTTACTTTCTATTATTTTAGAAAAGTCGGTAATTGCAAAGACTAAAATACAAATCATCAACATTATTGACACATATATAAAGGCCCATTCGACAGAAAACATGTCATATATCCACCCAAAAATAAGTGCTTCCACCATGCTTATAAAACCGACTGAGAAATAGTAATATCCATAAGCTCTACCTCGTTTATCTTTTCCTGCTAAATCAGCAATATACGCTCGAGAAATGGGATCAACGGAAGATAAATAAAACCCATGCATTATGAAAATAATGATTATGAAAACTAAAGAAAATGCTGAAACCACTACAGGGAATGAGAGGAAAATGCATGAGAGAAGCAGGATTGATAGCCCGATAAGAATCATTGGTTTGCGACCAACCTTATCAGAAAGAGAACCATTAATAGGTGAAAAAATCGTATAAACTATATTGAGAATCATGTATAAAACGGGTATCAAATATATCAAATCTAAGGGAACATAATCTGCAGCTCTAACAATAAGAAATGCAACATCTAAGCTTGCGAATTCAATGACTCCGAGGAGAACTATGAGTTTTATGAAATTTTTATCTAATTTTTCCATTTTCACTTTTTCTTTTAGAGTTCCTAATTTCTCAGCTATTTGATTTGGGGAAACGTCTTTAATAGGTATGAGTAGTATTATTGCGATAACTCCTGGTACAATCGTAAAGAGAATAATTTGTTGATATGTCCAAGCAAGGAATAATAATAAAAATGCTAGCAAGGACCCTAAGACGGCACCGAGTGTATCCATGGCTCTATGAAGCCCAAATGCCTTCCCTTTTTCTGTTGAATAATAAGATATTAGTGTATCTCTCGAAGAAGTCCTTAAGCCTTTTCCCACGCGATCAGTGGCTTTTAAAGCAAGCACAAATTCCCATGTTGGGCTAAATCCTATGAGGGGTTTAGAGAGATTTGATAATGCATAGCCAGATAATATAAAAGGCTTACGTTTGTTAATTTTATCGCTCCACCAACCAGTAATTCCTTTTAATATATTGGATACCGCAGTTGTTACTCCAGAAATCAACCCTAAAATTAATCCAGTTCCTCCAACTTCTAATATAAACAAGGGTAATATGCTCTGAATAGATTCACTAGAAATATCTGTAAATAGAGATACTAGCCCCATCAGAAATACGGGTAAAGAAATACCAAGTATTAAACGATTTCCTTTTTTAGATTTATTGTCTGAAGATTTATTTTCAGCCATGATAATAGATAATCGTAATACGGATTTGTTTTTAAAAATTTATATTAATTTTTATAAATTTACAAATAGATGCAGTACCGCTCCAATTCCAAAAGCATTTGAAATCACGGTCGCAAACATTAGTTGTATGATGGTGAAGGAACTAAAGATTACGGTTGTAAAACACGTGGTCTTCTCATAGATAAGAGTATTTTGAATTATTACTATTAAGAAAATCAAGTAAGCAAACATGACTGAAGGAAAAAATGCCCATGAGGATGTTAATGTAATCAAATTAATCTGAACATAAGTAGCGATCCCAATAATTACATAACTTTTCTTCCTTTCCGAATTCATAAAGTAAAGTTGTGGATAAATAACTTTTCGATAAAGGATTTCTAATGAAAAGTATATTGGAAAGATGATTACTGCTAACATTATATCTAAGACATTTGAAGGCCACATGAAAGCAAATGGATACGAAAATGAGAAGAGCACGTAAACTCCAATAAAATACGCGCTACAACAGATGCCAAAGATGAGCTTATTAGGTTGTATCTGTGATTTAAGAAGTCCAACAAAATTAAATTTTCTGTGTTCTCGAATGAGTTTCTTTGAGTAAATCCTATATGCAATGAAAGCATAGATGAGAGAGATATTTAAAGACGCAAGAAAAATTCCTGCTATTCCGAAAATCAGTTCGAAAACTTCCCAATTTATTATAAAAACGATAGTATATATAGCGATCTTTGTTCCTTGTCGAATTTTTTTGAATTTAGATGCTTCTTTAGTCTCTAACTCGGAGACATCAACTTTAGTATCAGCTCTAATATTAAATGATTGAGCGGCATGTGAAATCGTCAAAAGGATGATTGTGAATAATAAACCTAATGTGAAAAGGATTGAAACATAATTAAAAAGGTATAATATGTGAATTGGCCCATTTATTAATTCTGATTTGAAAAATTTTAATTCAAACCAATTTATTGAGTCAATTAATGCAGTATCCGAGAAAATTTGGTGGGGACTTCCAAGTATAAAACCACTTAAGGAAATAACCTCACAGTTCGTTAAATTTTGTGCTTTTAACGCTTGATCTTCATAACTTAATGCTTCGTCATCGACGTGCATTATTATTAAGAGATTATTTGTGTTAGACTCGTTAATAAGATTTACGGGAATATACTCCGTGTACTCTGGACTTATAATTCCTAATTGATTGGGATCAAAATTTACCAAAGGTGCCCATGCCACCGTTACATTAAACCGAGGATCGAGAGCTTGATTCATTAAAACCACCATACCTCCCAAGGAATGACCAATTAGACCAATTTGAGATATATTCACACTAGAATAAAATGGCATTGTTTCTAATTTATCTAATAATTTTGAACAAGCTTCAGCGAGCGCTGGTACATCTGTTACCAGATTAATATCATTAATACTACCTCCACTTTCTCCGTGACCTTGATAATCTAACGCGGCAACATAAAACCCTCGCCTAGTTAACTCGATTGGAATTCTTAAATCAAAATCCATTTTACTTCCAATTCCGTGACAAAAAATTACTAAGGGTCGATTATCCTGAAAAGTTAAGTCTTTGGAGGGATAATAAAGATTCGCATACAAAGTTGAACCAGAAGACTGAAAATCAACCCTTTCATATCTCTGGTAACTTGAAGATTTTGTCAAGTACAAGTATCCTAATGAAAGTGCCAAAAGCAAAATAAGAACAAATAATTTCTTGGAAAACTCAGTATCTTCTTTATCCATTTTTACAATTTAATTTTCCATGAGTATAAAATTAAATATATTAAATGTGATTTACACTTGCTTACTTTTAAATTTGGATTAAATTTATAATAATTTATCATATCATATATATTGTGAATCCCAATGGTTGAAAAAAACACTTTAAAAATTATTGATAGTACTCTCAAATCTGTTGAGGATAACTTCAAGAATTTCATTGACGTCTTAGAAGCAGCCAAAACGGAATTAATCGAATTAGAGAAAGAAAAAAAATTACTAAGCAATGATAAAAATCTTTTAGAGGAAGAAAAAACTCAACTGGAACAAGCAACAAGGATGCTGGAATCCGAGAAATTGAATTTAGAACAAGAAAAGCGGAAATTGGAAGAAGAAACTGAGAAATTAGAGAAAGAAAAACAAGAAAGAGATCAAAAAATTGGGCAATTAACAGGTGAACAATTGAAGTTATTGGAGGAATATAAACACCTAAAAATTGAATTAAAGAAATTTTCCAAAATCGCTCAAAATCAGGAAGACTCTGAATTTAATTTTGAACGAATAAAAGCTTTATTATCCATCACTCAATTACTCATCGGAGAAATATGGCAGGGTCAACCTCATTACCGGATCCTCCTCATACTCCACGGTGACAAGGCTGAAATGACCAGAGAGGAGATCAAGAATACAACCGGAATTTCAGGCGCAATGGTCTTAAGAGCCGTTCATGAATTGGTAAATATTGATGTTTTGGAATATGATGAGGATAATTCAATGGTCAAGTTAAAGAAACG
>JAGXNU010000146.1 GCA_019894815.1 Promethearchaeota archaeon | reverse complement strand
GATATACCCATTTTTGATTTGTGGGATGCTCCACCTAAATGCTTAAAAATTCTGCATGAGTATTCAGAATTTCGCAAAAAACATCAATAATTAAATTATTTTTTTATGAGTATGGGATTATCCTACAAAGTGTTTGTTAATACTCAGAAAATATGCTAAGTATCGTGCAAAACCAGATTAATAATTGTAAAATTTTTTTAGATGATTACTTAATCTTCGTGATAATAGAACGTTGAGTTATATTTTAAGAAAATATTAAATAATAGGTCTCTTCTTATCTATTTGTATAATTTGTCAAAAATATATAGGATTTTTTTCTGATATAAAAAATGTCTCCCCAACCATTTGAAGTTAATTATCAGTCACTCTTTGAAGATTCTCCATTATCTATTACTTTATTAAATTCAAATGGTGAGATTGTAGAAATTAATTCAATAACTAAAGAAATCTATGGTGTAGAGAGAGATTTAATTCTTAACAAGCACTTTACAGAACTTTTTATAGTACCTGATGAAAATATTCAAGAAATGAAGAAAATATTTAAAGAAGTTCTTGCGGGCAATAAATACGGTCCAAATGATATTCAAATATTAACACAGAAAGGAGAAAAAATATGGGTAAATGTCGTTGCATCACTAATACAAGTTGGAGATAATCAACTAATTCAAGTTTTAACACAAGATATAAACCAACGTAAATTATTAGAACGAAGTATTGAAGAATCTGAGATGAGATATAAGGGATTATATGACTCATCTCCAATTTCTTTGACGGTAACTGATAGCAGTGGTGTCATATTAGATATTAATTCTGCTACAGAAAAAATCTTTGGATTTAAAAAAAGTGAAGTAATAGGAGAAAAATATTTTAATTTAGGAATTTATTCACCTGAACAAGTTGAGAGATTTAAAAAAGACTTTAAGGAATCTTTAAAAGGAAAAAAAATAAGCCCGATGGAACTTCAGATAAAAAGAAAAGATGGCACCATTGCATGGCTTAACGTTCAAAATTCTCTAAAACAAATTGGTAATGAATTTTTAATAGAAGGTATAGCCCAAGACATTACCGAAAGGAAAACAGCAGAGCAAAAATTAATCGAATCTGAAGATAAATATAGAAATTTGGCGGATTCTTTGCCAGAAGTTATTTTTGAAATCGATTTAAGTTATAATATAACATATACAAATTCAATCGCATCTAAAATCTTTGGATATTCAAATGAAGAATTCAAGAAAGGAATGAAGATATCTCAATTTCTAACATTTGATGATAAAGAATTAATTCTGAAGCAGACAAAACAATTATTCCGAGGTGAATATATAAAACCTTTACAATTAAGGTTAAAGAGGAAAGATGGAACACTATTTTTCGCAGAAATTCATGCAAGTCGTATCTTCAAAGAAAATTCAGTCTCTGGAGTAAGATGCATTATCCACGATATTAACGATTTGAAAAATACACAAAAAAAAATTAAGGAATCGGAAGAAAAGTACAGGTTATTATCAGAAAATGCAAAGGATTTAATAACTGTGATTGATCATCGCTTTAAAATAGATTATATTAATGAAAAAGCTCATATAAGATTGATGGGATATTCTTCAGAGGATCTTATAGGTAAAAATTCATTAGATTTAATCCATCCCGAAGATCGAGAATTAGTCATTAAAGCATTAAAAGAAAAATACAATTCAATTGAAGTAAGAATTAGAAGGAATAATGGTGAATATCTCTGGATGGATACATCTGCAGAGTTCTACAAAAATCAAGACGGTAAAAACTATATTCTCACAATTTCAAGAGATATAAGTGAAAGAAAGGAAGCTGTTCAAAAATTAATTGATTCTGAGAAGAAATACAAAGAATTAGCAAACTCTTTACCAGAAGTCATCTTTGAAATTGATCTAAAATTTAAATTAGTCTATACTAACGCAATCGCTTCAGAAATTTTCGGATATTCTCATGATGAATTCAAAAAAGGATTAAATGTGTTTGATTTCATTCTCGAACAAGATAAAGCTGAAGTTATAAGGAACCTTAGCCTAATTTTTAAGGGCAAGAGTATCGATCCTTTAATTATGCAATTAAAAAAAAGAGATGGAACTATTTTTTATGGAAGTCTAAATGCTACTCCTATTTATAAAGGTACTACGATTATTGGTATGAGGAGTATTATTCACGATGTTACTGAAATGGTAAAGGCTGAAGAGAGAATAAAAGAATCTGAAGAACAGTTCCGTACAATTTCAGAACAATCTTTAATGGGAATTTCTATAATCCAAGAAGAGAAAGTTAATTATGTAAATAAAACGCTCGCTCACATGCTTGGATATTCAATCAAAGAAATGTTGAATTGGGGTCAAGGGGAGTTTTTTAAAACGATCCATCCCGAGGATAAGAGAAAAATTATTGAACTCGCTACAAAAAATGAAAATCAGGATGATCCCAATGTTCAATATTATGAAGCACGTGGAATTCATAGGGACGGGAGCACCATATGGTTAGAAATTTACAACAAACATATAATGTTCCAAAATAAACCAGCGTTCTTAGTGTCCTACATAGATATTAGTGAAAGAAAAAAAGCAAAAGAGGAACTAAGAGAATCCGAAGAAAAATATCGGTTTTTATTTAAAAAATCACCCTCTTCAATGCTTCTAATTGATACATCTGGAAATATTGAAGATTGTAATCCCGCTTTAGAAAAATTAATTGAATACGATAGGGCTGAACTTATCGGTAATAAATTCAGCGATCTTTCATTTATTCATCCAAAATATTTACCCCATTTGCTTAAAAGACTTAAACAAATTTCAGATGGAGAAGAAATACCATCTATAGATATTCAATTAATTAAAAAAGATAAAAGCCTAATATGGGTAAATTATGATTCCTCTTTAGTGAAAATGGGAAATAAAACGTATATTATGGTCATGGGACATGACATCTCTGCAAAAAAGGAAGCCGAAGAAAAACTTAAACAATTAGATGAAATGCGCCAGGAATTCATAGATCGTGCTTCTCATGAATTAAAAACTCCAATCACGACAATATATGGTGCGTATCAATTATTAAATACATTATACATGGATAGATTTGATACGGAAGTGCTTGAATTGCTTGAGATGGCATTTAGTGGAACAAAAAGATTAAAAAAATTGGTAGATGACTTATTAGATGTGTCTAAATTAGAATCCCGGATGGTTAAACTTGAAAAAACAGAAACCAACCTATCTGAACTCATAAATGACTGCCTGACCGAATTAAATTATCTCATAAAAAAAAGGGATCAAGAAATTGAATTAAAAATTCCTAAAAAGTTAATGATTAACGTAGATCGTTTACGTATTGAACTGGTATTAACTAATTTGCTAACAAACTCAATTAAATACACTCCAGATAAAGGAAAAATATTAATTAAATTAGATGAAAAGAAAGATTATGCTGAATTAAGCGTAGAGGATACTGGAATAGGACTAACTACCGGTGAAATAGAAAAACTTTTTAAAAGATTTTCAAAAATAGCAAATCCCTACGATGATAAAATGGATATAGATTTAAGAAGTACTGGTCTTGGATTGCACATTACAAAAGCTCTAATAGAATTGCACAATGGAACGATCCATGCAAAATCTGGAGGAAAAAATAAGGGTTCTACTTTTATTGTTCGTTTACCATTCATGAATAATTGATAATAGATCTTAGAATATTCATTTCACTAATTATTTAAATAAATTCTAATCTATTATTATTAGAATACTAAAAATACTCAAAATAAAATACGTGTGAAATAATCCTTGCCTCTTACTTTTTACAATCCACCTTCTAGCATTCTTGCTTCTGGTACAACTGAAGGAGTAGCGATAGGTGGTTCTAAATCTATCATCAGCATTGATAGTTATCATAATTTCTATAATGAGGGTAATATTTATACTGAAATGTCTTGGGCTAAATTCTATGAAGAAGAGGGGTTGGCTGATCAAATAGACACGTTCACGACAACTGAATTCGATTCTATTCGTGAAGATCCTGAAGCTTTAACTGATGCGATTATAAAAATTATCTATCAAATTATCAATAACCAAAAAATTTTCTATGGTATTGCTGATTTTGAAGTTGATGCTTTCTTAGATGCAAATACGACTGTCATTCCTGGTCTTAAATTAGATTATGAGATTATCAATAAATTCATGGAAGCACATCAACGTTCGAGGGAAAAGAATCTATTTCCAACCATAACACTGAACGAAAAAGGTGTGAAAACGATTAAATTCGAGTTTCAAGGTTCTAAGAAGGATAATCTTCACATCAAGGGCTCAAAATTAGAGGACTTAATAAATCGTTTAAGATTAGCAAAAGGATTTGCTGTAGGTCTCGTGTGTAATTCTATTAATGCAGCAAATTTATATATCATGAGTGATAATATAGTTTTTAGCAAGGACGAATTAGCGGAACTATATGTTGATGACGAGAACATCAAACTGATCGAATATGGCATGAAAAGAAAAGTTCTCTTTCCAATTAGTTATTTTAGGATAGATATCGGGATCCGATCCCTTGAAACCTTAGAATTATGGGATAAAATTAAAGATTCAGCAGAATTAAATAAAGCGATTGGGTATTATGATCGATACATTAATGCGTTAGTCTATAAGAAATTTAAGCCTGCTGCCCAATCAGAAAAGATAGGAAGGAATTCAGAGGATGATTTTTATAACATGACTCCCAAGGAGAGAAAGAAAGCCTTAAAAGACATGGAAAAGGCCATTGAGCTTCTCACAAAAGAATATAAGGAATAAAATACTAACTTTTTAATATTCTTGGCGCTTTAAAATGACCATCCTTAGTGTGTTTAGCGTTTTTTAACGCTTCTTCGTTTGAAAGCGATTTCCTCGGAACATCTTCTCTAAACACGTTTTTTAGACCCTCGATTGGGTGTGTCATGGGCTCAACATTAGATGTATCTATATCGTTTAATTTCTTAAAATAATTAAGTAAATCACTTAATTGTTCTGAAAATCTATCTTTTTCTTCTTCAGTTAGATCAAGTAAAGCTAGCTTGGAAACGTGTTCTAAGATTTCTTTGGAAAATCCTTCCTTTTCTGACATGCTTTTAACTGATTGATTTTCGATGTAATGAAGAAAAAAGTTATCAATAATAAATAAGCTTATTCCTAACAAATTTGTATCCTCGACAATCCATAATCTCCTATATTAAAACATGTAAAATATAATGAAAAAAATAAAAAGTAATTGCATATTTAATAGAATATGACAGAAAATGATGATGATTTATGGCATGAAGTTCCAGGTACTGCGTATATTTCATTAGCTCGACGGGGAATGGAAAGGTTAAGCCTTGATCAATGTTTCATGCAAAATTGTGATAACAAAGATATCAAT
>JAGXNU010000145.1 GCA_019894815.1 Promethearchaeota archaeon | reverse complement strand
TTGCTTTTGTGGTCTTTATGGTCTCAAATCAACTTTTGGTCGAGTTCCTCAGAATTCGATGAAATTGATGGGATATGCTGGTACATTCATTCATAAAGGTCCACTTGTGAGGTATGTTAAGGATGCAGCTCTAGTGCTAGATATTATCGCAGGTCAAGATGAATCTGATAGATATTCTGTACCAAATCCAAATTTTAGCTATTTAGAAAGGCTAAACAATACACCAAATAATTTAAAAATAGGTTATTCTTTGGATTTAGGATTTGCAGAAGCTCTTGATCCTGAAGTTGAGACGTCTGTGATGAATGGAATTCAAAAATTTGAAGAATTCGGTTGGTCTATAGAGAAAAGTAGAATTAAGTTGAGAAATCCAGAATCTCTATTTTTTACTCTTTGGAGCTCAGGATTCGGTTATCTATTAGGACCATTTTTAAAAGAATGGCAAGATAAAATGGAACCTGATTTGGTAGATCTAATTAATCGGGGATTATCATTTTCTGTAAAAGAATTAAAGATTGCAGAAGTTCAAAGAGAGATGTATTATTCAGATATTTGTCGAGCATTTAAGAAAATTGATATCCTAATAACTCCTACGCTATCATGTCCTGCTTTTGAATTAGGTAAATCACTTGTGATTGAGGAAGAAACTGGGAAAACAGGAGTAATTATTAATGGAAAAAATATGACTACTTTAGGATGGTTACCTTTTACCTATCCTTTTAATATGAGTGGTCATCCAGCAGCTTCTATTCCGTGTGGTTGGTCTAGTGACGGTTTACCGATTGGAATGCAACTTGTAGGAAAGAGATTTGATGAATTAACTGTACTTCAAGTTTCAAAAGCTTTCGAAGATATATCTCCTTGGCAAGATAAAAGACCAATCGTCGTTAAATAGATGAAGTTTTATATTTAGAAATTTGTCAAATACCTCATACAAGTACAAGTAAAAGATAAAAAAGTTAATTATTGCAGTTCTTTATCAAATGGCAAACTTTTTTTTTCTCTTCATACTAAAGTGCTTAACTTTTATCAATTTTAAAAGAGTAAAAAATAATGACAGCTATTAATGATTTAAAGGAATATTTTATAGAAATTAAAAGATTAAATTATATAGGTTCATTGCTGGGCTGGGATCAGCAAACGTACATGCCAAGTGGTTCAGTATCGGGAAGAGCAAAACAACTTTCCTTGGTACAAAAATTAATTCATCAAAGATTAACATCATCAAAAGTAAGTGAATTAATTCAAGAAGCCAAGAAAACTAATGACTTGAACGATATGGAATCAGCAATGGTCAGAGAATCAGAAAGAGATCACTTGTTAGCAACAAAATTACCTGAAAAATTAGTAATGGATATTACTGAAACGGGAGCAGAAGCGGTTGAAGCTTGGAAAAAAGCGAGGGAGCAGAAGAAGCTCAAAGGATCGACTTTTGTACCATTATTAGAAAAAAATGTGGCTTTGCAAATAGAACAAGCAGAAAAACTTGCCACACATCCAGATTTATACTCAACCTTGATAGATTTATTTGAACCTGGAGCGACGTACGATTGGATTGCTAATATATTCAACAAAATAAAACCAAAATTAGTTGCTTTTGTTAAAAAGTTGGACTCCTCATCAAGCAAACCTAAACAAGCAATTTTAAGAAAAAAATATGATGTGGATGAACAATTTAAGCTAAGTGTTGAGATGATTAAAAAACTCAATTTTGATCTCACTCATGGTCGACAAGATAGATCAACTCATCCATTTACCAGCTCTCTTTCCTCTGTAGATACTAGGATTACAACAAGAACAACAGAAGATTTCCTCAATGAGTGCATCTTTGGAACTATTCATGAATGTGGACATGCATTATATGATATGGGATTTAAAAAAGAAATCCATGATACAATATTAGCTAATGGGTGTTCAATGGGCATTCATGAAAGTCAATCAAGAATGTGGGAGAATATTGTTGGACGAAGTAAGGAATTTTGGCAATATTGGTATCCAACTTTTCAAAAATATTTCCCAGAAAACTTAAAAGATTATCCATTGGAGGATTTTTATGGAGCTGTTAACGTTGTAAAACCTTCCTTCATTAGAGTAAATGCTGATGAAGTTACATATGGATTACACATAATTCTGCGATTTGAAATAGAAAAAGATTTGATTGAAGGAAAAATCCAAGTAAATGAACTAGCCGAAGTGTGGAATTCAAAATTTGAAGAATTATTAGGGTTAACTCCCTCTGATGATGCTGAAGGAGTATTACAAGACATTCATTGGGGATGGGGATTAATTGGATACTTTCCAACTTACTTCTTAGGTAGTTTATATGCTTCACAAATCTATAGCGATGCACTTAAAAAGAGACCTTCTTTACAAGAAGACTATGCAAAAGGTGAATTTTCTAATTTACTCACTTATCTTAGAGAAAATGTTCATCAACATGGCAGTATTTACAGGGCAAATGACCTCATTAACCGAATAACCGGTGAAGATCTAAATCCAGATTACTTCTTAAAATATATTGAGGAAAAATTCTATCCAATCTATGGAATTTAATCTTCTTTTTTTTAATTTTAATTTTTATAGTTTATAATTTAGATCAGTAAAACTTTATTTTTACCTTCACCTAAGAAAGACTATTAAAAATGAATAAAATTTGTTTTTTTCATGATTTTACAAGTGAAAAAGTTTTCTGAAAAACTCTTACTGCCATTAGCTCGTAAACTTAAAAAAATTCCTGCTAATGCATTTACAATTCTAGGCATGGTTTCTGCTATAGCGACATTCATTGGGTTTTATTTCCGTTCATTACCATATATCATTATTTTCTTATTTATTGTAGAATTTTTTGATCAACTTGATGGGACAATTGCAAGACTTCAAGGACCTACTATTTATGGCGCTTTCTTAGATTCGACATTGGATAGAATTGGCGATTTTTTTCTTTTTATTGGAACGATAATAGGCGCTTATACATCATTTGAAATAGGAATGATCGCACTAGTAGGAGCTTTTCTTACTTCTTACACGAGAGCGAGAATTGAGGCCTTAGGAATCGAAAATTTAGATGGTATTGGCTTATTAGAACGTACAGATAGGGTTCTGATACTATTAATAGGTACTATTCTTCAAATATGGTTTCCCTATGCTATTTGGTGGACGATGGTACTTCTAGCTATTGGGACGAATGTTACAGCTATTCAACGTATTATTTTTGCTTATAAAAAATTTCCAAAACAAAAAGATATAACCTAATTTCGCACATTAAAAAAAATAAATATTACACAGAGTAATATTGATGATCAAGAAATTTCCTAGGTAGATATAAAAAGAATTCCAATATTACTAAAATGTAGATTTAAATAGACCTCCTACTATAATTTATTAAAATAAATCGATAATGAGACTTTAGATTCAATGAAATCGATCAATGAAATTAATCTCAAACTCGCTGTTTTAGGGGAAGGCGGTGTAGGGAAAACTTCAATTGTCAACCTATATTCGGGGAAAGCCTTCCCTAATATATACATTCCAACCATAGGAAGCAATATTGCGAGAAAGGAATATAAATTAGAGAATGAACATATAAGAATAAATATATGGGATATTGGGGGACAAAGATCATTTAATCCATTGAATTCTTCTTTCTTTGCTAATATTGATGCTGCTTTTTTAGTATTTGATTTATCTAATCCTAAAGAAAGCACTATTGAACTTCAAAAAGTATATCTAAATTATATTAAAGAGAAGTCCCCAGAATGTTTGGTAATATATCTAGGAAATAAGTCTGATTTAGTTAAACCAGAGTCCTTCGGAACACTAATAAATAATCTAAATCAAAATCACCAAGATGAATATCCTTTGATATTTACTTCTGCTAAAACTCAAGATAATATTGTTGAAGCATTCGAGTTGATGATCTATAAATATCTGAAAAAGCTTGAATCAGAGGGTTTTACCGCTCAATTCAAGAATATACTACCATCCTTCTTAAATTTAATAGATAAAAAGGAAGAAGATTTAACAAGAGTAATAATTAATTTAGATTCCATAGATTCTAGTACAATTCATAATAAAATTACTCCTAAAATTCGTAAAAAAGTTATAACAGAAGAAATTGATATAGAGTTCCTTGAAAATCCAATAATTTCCATAGATAATAAATTACAATTAGAAATGATAAAAACTGATGTGATAAAAGTTTTTTATGAGAATTTTACTTTTATAAAAGATTTAATTCTTGATATAAAGGGGACTCCTATCAATCAGCTCTTAAATAAGATCGACGCAACTTCTTTAGAGCTAGAAGTTCTAAAAGACGATTTCGAATTAAAATTAAACACTGTTCTTAATTTGGAAAGTAAACTGCCTTCTTCAGAATTAGAAAATGATTCAAATGGAACGAAAAGAGGTGAAACATAATACCTAAAAAGATAGAAGAATTGAACTTAAAAACATTCCAAAAATTAGTTGATCAGGTGAATAAGCTTGTTGAAGAGAATGCTGAATTAAAAAAAAAGCTCGAAATTGATGTTAAGGATGTAAACGAAAAATTAGAATATCGAGCGAAGAAAAATGAAGATGAAATTACACGAGAGACTATAGAAATCAAGAAAATGCTCCAAATAACTCAAGAAAGATTTGAAGAAACAATTAAAGTCCAAGAAGAAATCATAATGGACATGATTAAGAAATTTAATGAAGAATTTTACAAACATAAATCAAATGTACTTGTTGATATTGAAGCGATTAAGAACCGGCAGGATATTTTAAAAATCTCATATACTTGTTAATGAAGCTAAATTTTTAGAGATGATAAAAACAGTTATTAACAAAGAAATAAGCGGTAAAATTAAGGGTCGAGAATCAGAAGCTTTGATGAGAATTTGGATCGGAGAATTCAAGGATATAATAAAGAAATTCGAAAAAATTAAAGATTTACCACCCTTGGATTTTAATGCTCGTTTAGACGAGTTATCGAGTTTAGTGAACTCATTTAAACAAAAAATACAACTATAAGAATAACCTTTTACAAATGCTACTTTACATTGTTGATAATTGATAATGATAATGATAAAAAAAAAAGAAATACTTATTTTAAGTGAATTTTATCTTAATTATTTAATCTTTGGAGGGGGAACAAACACCTTTCTTACTCCTGAGAGTAATGAGATCGCATTTTCTGGACAGAAGTGGGCGCAAACTCCACATCCAATGCAAATATCCGGATTTCTTTCAGCTTTTCCGTCATCATTCAGCTCTATTGCATCTGTAGGACATCGTTCTACGCATGTTCCACAACCAATACATAAATCTTGATCTATATTAGATAGATAATTACTCCAATTAATCATTGGCATTGTACCTTTTTTCCATAGATTAAATGTTCCACAACAATCTTTACAACAATTACATATACTAGTTTCATCC
>JAGXNU010000144.1 GCA_019894815.1 Promethearchaeota archaeon | reverse complement strand
GACATTTAATGTGAAGGAATATGATTGGAGAATTACCTAACGATGTTTTAAACGCTATTCTTGAAACAATTCCCATTGAATTTTCAGTACTCAACAAAGACGATGAGGTTTTGGCTTGGAATAAACATGAAACGCGGATATTTAAGCGCCCTACAGGAGTTGTTGGTAAAAATGCTCGTAATTGTCATCCAAAATCAAGTGTCCATAAGGTAGAGAAAATTATAAATGATTTTAAGGAAGGTAATAGGAATACGGCTCGTTTTTGGATTGATTTAACGATAGAGGATAAGAAACAAAAAGTAATGATTGAATACTATGCTCTTAGGGATGCTGATGGAAATTATATTGGTTGTTTGGAAGCATCTCAAAATATTACTATAAAATAAAATTTTATAATATAATGATTCTTACATATTGATTAGAATAACCAATATATTTAAAAAATTGAAATTGAAAACAAAAAAAAATGAGGAATTTTTATGAAAGATAAAAAAGAAAAAACTTTAACCACGGCAGGGGGGGCGCCTGTTGCGGACAATCAAAATTCAATAACTGCGGGAGAGAGAGGTCCCGTACTAATGCAAGATGTTCATTTACTCGAAAAATTAGCCACTTTTGCAAGAGAGCGAATACCTGAACGAATAGTTCATGCTAAAGGTGCAGGAGCATATGGTACATTCACTGTGACAAATGATATCACAAAATATACGAAGGCAAAAATATTCTCTAAGGTTGGAAAAAAGACCGAGCTCTTTATTCGAATCTCAACAGTCGCAGGGGAAAGAGGCTCAGCTGATACGGTGAGAGATGTTAGAGGCTTTGCAATTAAGTTTTATACAGAAGAAGGTAATTGGGATTTAGTTGGTAATAATACACCCGTCTTTTTTGTAAGAGATCCGCTGAAATTCAGTGATTTTATTCACACTCAAAAGCGCATGCCTCAGACTAACCTTCGGTCTCAAACAATGTGGTGGGATTTTTGGTCCTTAGTACCTGAATCATTACACCAAGTGACTATACTTTTTTCTGATCGCGGCATTCCGAGAGGTTTTCCTCACATGAATGGTTACGGGAGCCACACATATAGTTATATTAACGCTGCTGATGAACGTTTCTGGGTCAAATTTCATTTCAAAACCCAGCAAGGTATAAAAAACTTCTCACAAGAAGAAGCAGATAAGCTTGCTGGGACTGACCCAGATTGGGGAACACGTGACCTATTTGAGAGAATTGAAAGGGGAGAATATCCAAAGTGGGAATTATCTGTACAAATTATGCCAGAAATTGAAGCTGAAACTTACGAATGGAATCCATTTGATTTAACTAAAGTATGGCCTCATGGTGATTATCCCTTAATCAAAGTGGGAATAATGGAGCTAAATCGGAATCCTTCTAATTATTTTGCTGAAGTGGAACAAGCTGCTTTTGATCCGTCTAATAAAGTACCAGGAATTTCTTTTTCTCCTGATAAAATGCTCCAAGGTAGGCTTTTTTCATATGCCGATGCTCATCGATATCGACTTGGCGTTAATTATCAATCAATACCCGTTAATCAACCAAAAGCGGCAGAAATAAATACATACCATCGTGATGGTTTTATGCGATTCGATGGAAATGCAGGAAACGCTGTGGTTTATGAACCAAACAGTTTTGGTGGTCCAAAAGAAAATCCTACTTTTAAAGAACCCCCTTTAAAAATTTCTGGTGATGCCGATAGATATAATCAACCTAGAGTTGATGCTGATTTCATTCAACCCGGTAATCTCTATAGATTACTACCCGATGATGAGAGGGAACGACTCATTCAAAACCTTGTAAATAGTCTAAAAACTGTCCCTAAACATATTCAAGAACGCATGGTTGGGCATTTTACTAAAGCAGATAAATCATGGGGCGAAAGAATTTCCAAAGAATTAGGGCTATAAATATATTAATTCTATTTTTTAATTTTTATTTCTAATGAAAAGTTAAACTAATTTTAAAATTATTAATTTAGACTCATTCACCATTTTCTCTTTTACTTTATTTTCCATGTTATAATCATGTTTATAAACAAGTTTGTTTATTCCAGCATTAATTATTAACTTTAAACAGCTCATGCATGGAAATGTTGTGGAGTAAAGAGTGGTTTCCCCTTTGATAGAAGTACCATGAATTGCGGCTTGGATGATGCAATTGATTTCGGCATGAACTCCGCGACAGAGTTCTGGTTGATTTCCAGGTTCTAAATCTTTTCGAACACATGTTTCTGGTGTACAATGATTGAAACCAGCTGGAGCACCATTATAACCTGTGGATAAGATGTGAGAATCTTTAATTAGAACAGCACCAACCTTTCGTTTGATGCATGTTGATCGTAATGATACTACTTCTGCAATCTTCATAAAATATTGATCTTTTGAGATTCTATTGTTATTTAATGCCATAATCAACTCATCGTTTAAATGTTAAAAAATACATATTAAACTTAGTAATAATTTTAAGATTTAAAAATATCATGTTCAATTTATTAATTATAGATATTTTTCAAGGTTTTAAATATGGTTAAAGAATTTAAATTCCCGTGGGCTGCTTGGAGAGAGCCCGATTATTTTACTGCAAGGTTTCCAGATACCTGGGATGTGTCCATCTGTAGAATGAAGGGGGCTGATTATCCTGAAATAAGTAGTGCTGATATTAAAAAAGCAATATTAAATCCAATCGGGACTCCTAAATTGTCTGAAATAGCGAAAGGAAAGAAATCAGCGGTAATAGTAGTTGACGATATGACAAGAACTACCCAAGTTGCTAAAATTTTGCCCCCTGTTTTTGAGGAGTTAGAAAAGGCGGATATTGGAAAAGATAAGATCAAAATTCTATTGGCTCTCGGAGCTCATAGACCGATGAATAAACACGATTGTGAATTAAAATTGGGTAAAGATATTGCTGATAATTATTCTATCGAAAACCATCATCCCTATTTGAATCTAGTAAATTTAGGTGAATCCAAAATTGGTACACCCATAGATGTTAATAAAACTTATCATGAATCAGAAGTAAAAATCGCTGTAGGTGGAGTTATACCTCACCCTTTAGCAGGATTTGGGGGCGGTGCAAAAATAGTTTTACCAGGAGTATGTGGTATTCGCACGCTTGAATCAAATCATTCCGCAGGAATGCGAGGTGTGGGTGCAGGTTTAGGGAGAATGACAGAAATAAGAGAAGACATTGAAGATATCGCAGATACAGTTGGTTTAGATTTTTCTATCAATGTTATAATGAATGAAATTGGCAATAGCACAGCCGTGTTTGCAGGTCATTATAGAAATGCTCATAGAAGAACAATGGAAGTCGCTAAAGAGGTTTATAAGACACCAATTACACATGATAATCAAATTTGCTTTTTAAATGCATTTCCTGAAGATTCGGAATTAAATCAAGCTTTAAAATGTTTAAATTTATTAATGATAGCCCCTACAGCCTTATTACAGAGAAACGGAAGTATTGTATTTATGTCATCCTCCTATGAAGGAAGAGGATATCACAGTCTTATAGCGGAAACAGGAGCAAAACTTTATTCCAATTATGGAGATATGGTAATTTGGAAAGCATTTGTTAAGAAGCGCAATGTATTTTATTTTTCTCCAAATGTGAGTGAATCGGATCTATATCATTTTTTTCCAGAAAATGTCGTTCTAATTAAGGAATGGGATGATTTAGTATTAGAACTTGAAAAATTACATGGAACTAACCCAAAAGCCTGTATCATTCCCACAAGTATCCAATTAACATGAAAAAATAGTTTATCATAATTCTAAAAAAGGATATTATTCTATACTTAAAAGATGAAAAAAGTAGAATTATTAGCTCCAGCTAAAAATCTCAAGGCGATTAAAGCAGCATCAAAATACGCAGATTCAGTGTATTTTGGGATAGAAAAATTTAACATGAGGATGCGATCTGAAAATATTGCTTTAGAAAATTTAGCTGCTATAGTTAGTTTTTGTCATGATAGTGAATTGAAAGCTTACTTGGCCACAAACATCTTAATATATGACAATGAACTTTCATATTTACGCACTATTTTAGAGAAAGCAAAAGAAGTGGATATCGATGCGGTTATAATTCACGATTTAGCAGCGTTAGAAATTGCTAAGCAAATTGGAGTACCTTTTCACATCTCAACTCAATGCAATGTTTCAAATTCTCTTTCTGCTAAATCTTATGAAGCGCTAGGAGCTGAAAGAATTATTTTAGCAAGAGAATTATCTTTGGAAAAAATCAAAGAAATAAAGAGAAATTTATCTAAAGCTGAAATCGAAGTATTTATTCATGGAGCCATGTGTACTTCCGTAAGTGGTCGTTGCTATTTCTCGCAAGATATCTGTGGATCTGAAGAAAAATCAGCAAATAGGGGTAGTTGTGTTCAACCTTGTAGGAGACGTTGGTGGGTTCGTGAAGAGTCAGGAACCGAGTATATATATGATGGGACCCGATTCATGAATTCAAGAGATTTATGCACCATCGCATACATACCAGAATTAATTGAAGCAAACGTAGACGCGTTTAAAATAGAAGGACGGATGAGACACCCCCATTATGTCGAGACTGTAACAAGAGTATACCGAGAAGCAATTGAAGCGTATTATGACGGCACTTTTTCTAAAAGAAAGGCTGGTAGCTGGGTTACAGAATTGAAAAAAGTATATAACCGGGGATTTACTCCAGGATTTTATTTCAAGAGAATGACTGAAGAAGATCATCAACATAAATCACCATCAAATTTATCTCACTATAGATATATTAAGATTGGGCAAGTTGAATCTTACATGCCAGATAAAGGAATCGCCCGAATTTCTATAGATAATGGTTACCTAGCTAAAAATGATGATATTATTATCATGGGCAAAAATTCTGATACATATTTGCACCAACACGCATTAGAAATAACTTTTAAAGGGAAGAACGTTAATAAAACACCACGGGGAACTAAAAAAGAGAGAATTTTAATTGATTTGAAAGTTAATGAACCAGTTATAGGAAAGGGCATGGATAATATATACATCTTTACAGATAAGACATATAAGACAGGAACTTATTCCTTATGAATAAAAAAGAGAGAATAATAGTTATTTATACTAAATTTTTACTTTAAACTTTTTATCAAATAATCTCTTGACGGTTGAATATTAATTCAAGCATAACTTTTTATTAAGTATAACCAAAAAGTAAGAGAGATCTTGAATGGAAATAAAAAATAAAAAGATAGTGGAATCAGTTCCAAATTTTAGTGAAGGAACAGATAGAGAAAAAATAGAACAAATTGTAAATGAAATAAAAAATACACCTGAAACAAGAATAGTAGACGTGCAGTATGACTCAGATTATAATCGTGCAGTAATAACTTTTGTAGGCACCCCCGAAGCCGTATTAAAAGCCAACATCGCTGCTGCTAAAAAAGCAATAAAATTAATTGACATGAATATACAT
>JAGXNU010000143.1 GCA_019894815.1 Promethearchaeota archaeon | reverse complement strand
TTCGAATCTCTAGGCATCTTCATTTTTGCCATCATTTTTTTCATTTTAAATCTCATTTATATTCCTTTATTAGAAGAAAAAGGAGTCTTAAGCAGATTTGGACAAGAATTCATCCAATATAAAAGAGAAGTAAATGGATGGATTCCTAGATTCAAAGCTTACGATCCTTCAAAAACAAACAAAAGATAATCATAAAATTCATATTTTTGATAAATCTATTCATTATAGAAAAATAACGAGATAAATAAAATGAAATATAGAAAAATGGGCTCTCTTGGATGGGATGTATCAGCACTAGGATTTGGTGCCATGAGATTACCTATAAACCAAGAAACTAAGGAAGTGAATGAGAAAGAAGTGATAGAGATGATCCGTTATGCCATTGATAATGGTGTTAACTATGTAGACACTGCTTATTCCTATCATGATGGAAAGAGCGAAGTTATAGTAGGAAAGGCATTAAAGGAGGGGTATCGCGAAAAAGTAACACTCACCACAAAACTTCCAATGTGGAGTGTTAAAGAAACTAGTGACGTTGATAAATTTCTCAGCGAACAAATTGAAAGATTACAATCTACTCCAGATATTTATCTATTCCACGGATTAAATAAAGGACGTCTTGAAAAAATAAAAGAATTAGGGTTAATAGAGAAAATGGAAGAAGCAAGAGCCAATGGTTTATTCAAATACATTGGTTTTTCATTCCATGACAGTATAGATGTGTTTAAGGAAATCATTGATTTTTATGAGTGGGATTGCTGCCAGATCCAACTCAATTATACAGATGTTAATTACCAAGCTGGATTAGAAGGATTGGAATATGCCAACAAAAAAGGGATTGCTGTAATTATAATGGAGCCCTTACGAGGAGGAAAATTGACTATTCCCGAAAAAAAGTTAATTGATGTACCTGAAATCAAAAATGTATTAGACAATGCTGAAATAAAGAGATCAATGGCTGATTGGGCTTTACAATATCTTTGGAACATGCCAGAAGTTTCGGTCGTGTTAAGTGGGATGAGCAATTTACAGCAAGTAAAGGAGAATGTTCAATCAGCTGAAAAATCAGGAATTAACTCATTAACTGACAGCGAATTAAAGATTATTAAAAATTTACAGCAAGCATTTGAAAAATACCACCTTATTCCTTGTACGAGTTGTGGATATTGCATGCCCTGTCCTAACGGAGTCTCAATTAAGAATGTTCTTTACATCATGAATGAAGTTGGATATTGGGGAGAACAAGGAAAACCTCGTGTCGCTTATTTCTACACTGGAATGGCAAAAACTCAAGAAGATTTAGAAAGGAAGATCTCGGAGGGAGAAGAAGCTAATGGTTCAGCTCTCTTATGTATTGAATGTGGAGAATGTTTGGATAAATGTCCACAACAAATAGATATTCCAAAGTATATGAAGCAAGCAGTTGCCATTTTCGAAGAGGATAAAAAGGTATCTGAAGTTTTAGGTTAATCCCTTTTTTTCAATTTTTTAACATGTTCGGGTCAAGTTTTAAAATCAACTTGAAATATTACTAAATTACAAAATATCATTATTATAGTGAAAATCATGAAAAAAGTAGAAGTTACAAATTTGGATGAAATGCTAGATTACCAAGAAGGTTCCGTTGTTAGTAGAGCGCTAATTAATAAAAATGAGGGTACTGTTACCTTATTCTCTTTTGATAAGGATGAAGGTTTAAGTGAACATTCCACACCTTTCGATGCTTTAGTATACGTGTTTGATGGAAAAGCAAAAATAACTATTTCAAAAATAGACCATGTTGTTGAAAAAGGTCAAATGATCATCATGCCGGCAAATGACCCTCATGCTCTTAAAGCTCTTGAAAAGTTTAAAATGATGCTTATAATGATAAAGGCAAAATAATCGGCTTCATTTTTTTTAATTATATTATTTTAAAAATTTAGTGAAATAACTATCAAAAAAAAGGGTAAATTTCCTATGAAAATGAAAAATGAAACAGCAATAGTGACAGGTTCCACTAGTGGAATTGGGAAGAAAATCGCCGAATTATTCCTTAGAGAGGGTGCTCGAGTCGCTATTTGTTCTAGAAATGAAGAAAAAGTCAACCAAACTCTTGCTGAATTTAAAGAAGAATTTGGAGATTCTGTAATCGGAGTGCCTTGTGATGTCTCTGATCCTGCGGCATTAAAGGTTTTAGTTGATAAAACTGTTGAGGCTTTTGGTTCGGTTCGTATTTTAGTTGCCAATGCTGGTTTTAATCTCATCTACGGTCCATTTGAATATTTTGCTTTAGAAAAGGTAAATTCTGTTGCCAAAGCAGTGATTGGGACTAATTTAATTGGGTTAATAGATTCAGTTGCAGCGGTCTTACCACAGATGAAAAAACAAGGTTATGGGAGGATTATCACTCTTGCTGGAGGTGGTGCTGATAGACCATTAGAACACATGACTATTTACTCGGCATCAAAAGGAGGTGTTCTTGCATTTTCCAAATGTTTAGCTAAGGAATTTAAACAGAGTGGTGATGACCTCAAGTTAAATATCTTCCTTCCGGGCATGATTGATACAAATTTAGCTACGAACATTCAAATTCCTGAAGATTGGAAAGATAGGGAAACATATGACCGCGAATATGAAATAATCAGAAATAATGTCATGACAGATCTGGAAGAAAGTTGTTTAAAAGTAATTCCTTTTGCTACACCATTATGTAAGAAAAATGGAACTCTCATTAAAGGTTTTAAGCTTACAAAACTTATAAAAGGGTTTCGTCAAGTTGCTAAAGAAATGAAAAAGATGGAATGATTTTTCATTTATAAAATAAACACTTATTTTTCTTGTTTTTTTGATTGAATCAATCCATAGAAGTTCTAGGGAAGGGAAATGTAATTTAGATAGAGCGAAAACAAACTTCCTAAAATAATAATTCTATTTTCGTTCCATTGCGACAGATCCTAGAAAACTCCAAAATATTAATAATGTGGAATCAATCATACGGTTAAAATATGAAACTCAATAAATATTAATTCCATATTGTCATGGTATATTTCCAAGTTAGTCGATTAGGTTTTAATTGCGGAAAGGATAAAGAAGAATGTAGTTTTTATCCTGATCACTGTAAAGAATGTGTAAAAGCATATATCGCTAAAATAGGGTTTGACACGAGTCAAAACATTAAAATATCCATGATGGATTCCGAAGAAGAACAGATTAAGATGCAACAATCATTGATTTGGTATAAATTTATGGATGTTTTAAACATAAAATTGGTGATCTTACAAACTAAGGATTCAGGACTGCTCATATTAAATTATCCTGTCTCAGGAAGTAATATCAATGTTGATCTTCTAATAGGTTTCATGCAAGCTAATATTACCTTTTCATCTTCAGGGTCTCTAGAAAATAAAAGTGATATAAGTAATCATAAATTCTATGAACTTCAATATGACAACTTTAATTTACTACTTAAAAATGGTAATTTCATTAGAATCTGTTTAGTATTGGATGGAAACGCTTCAGAAAGTTTGAAACAAAAAGTAGCTGAATTTTTACATGAATATGAAAAAAAATATTATCAAAAGATTGAACGTCTCTTAAAAATTGGGATGCTTAATTTTGATGATACAATTGATTTTATAGTCGAGGCTTTCAACATTAAACTGGTATTTCCAATGATTCTTAGTCACATGATATCACCGGGTGATCTAGAATTAATCAATAAGAATCTCATTCAAAAAGCAATAATTGATTTTGCTAATGAACTTTTAAACTCTAAAAATTTCTTCTTCATTAATAATCTAATTGATAAAGTACAACAAGTAGTAAAATCTCATCCATCGATAATTCTATATGAAATATACCAACTATTAGAAAGAAATATAATCATTCCTTCGAAAATTGAATCTTTAGTAGTTGAAGTCAGAAAATTTCAGGATACTCGAGCAAAAAGAATTGCTAATAATGAGTTAATTTCCTCCATACTTGCGAATGATGATGCCATAAACAATTTAAAAGAAAAAGCTCGCACATTGGATGTCGAAGAAGCGAAAAAGTTAATGGAAAACTTTGTTAAGAAAGGAGAAAACGCTGAAAAAGCATTAATTTATAAAGAAGCTCAAAAAGAATATGAAAAAGCACTTTATTTAGCTACGGGATTTAATTTTGAGACAAATATCGGGAAAATTTCATTCATAATACTCGAACTTGATAAAAAAATCAAAGCGTTAGAAATTGGCTTTAATTTAGAAACCGGTGAAAAAGCTGAAAAGAAGAAAGATTATATTAATGCAATTCAATCATTCCAGCATGCAATTGAATTTTTGGGCGATATTGGAAGTGCAAATGAGAATGCATCTAAAATTAAAAAATTAGAAAAACGGATTTTATCTTTACAAAAACATGTCTAATGCTATTTATTAATTATTTTTCTAAACTAATTAATTTGTCTTTTTAAAAGCTAAGATCCCTCCAAACTGATCAAAACGATCCACTGCTGGATTTTCTATTGATATTGTCTTTGTTATAATTCCCTTATTATTCGCGATTTGCATGAGGCGATGGATTCGATACTTATATTTGTGGCGGTTAATGAAATTCTCTGTCACGATTAAGAAATCTAGTTTATCTGCTGCAGATTTGTCTTTTTTACCTCTTCCATAAATGAGAGCTTCAATATCTTCCAAATTATACAACAATAATTTGTTAGGATCACCGACGTTGATTATTTTATTTAGTTGTTTAACTAATAGATTTATTTCGTCAGATGTAGTTTCAGAAATAATCTCTAATGATTTCTCCTGAGAAATTAAATAGTTAGCACTTTCTATATTATTAGCAGTTCCAACAATCTCACCAAAACTTACTCGATTATATCCCTTAAAACGAACTAACCACTGGTGATGTTTATTAATATGATCTAAAAAGATGGTTGAATAATTATTTTTTTGTGGGCTTGCTAATAAGATGCTTTTTAAACCATCTCTAATAACAAGTCGAATGAGATTTACTAATTCTTCAAGTGAATGATATATTTGTTTATCATCCAAGTATTTCCATTTGCGAGTTAATTTGATAGTTTTATAAAATCTTAAAGAATGACTGTACACTTTCCACGCATGAATTTCTTTTTCATCAAAACCAATTAGTAGTGCCACTAAAAATCCACGTTTTGGTTTTTTTTTTTTCATTATTTTTTTCATCTCATAACTAATTATTTTGTAAGTCTATCGTCATCAGTATCTAATTTATCGATGTTGTTTTTTTTAAAAAAATTGTTTAATCTTTTTGAATTAAACCAGATTACTTTTTTAGATTTATCTAAAGCTTTAAAATGAGTTTCATTTCCTGACCAAATTGGGGCATTTAAGAAAAGAGCACAGGCAACAAAAGGAACGTCATTTTCATGGAAAATTAAACTTTTAGCCTCAAGAATCTTTGGTTTATATTGTTTGGGAGAAATTTCAATTATATCAAATTGGGAAAGAATAGAATTCACAGTTTCTTCCTGAAAATTCAATTTTTTTGAAAGATTCCTAATAATTTCATTCCAAAATATAGCGGGTGCAAAT
>JAGXNU010000142.1 GCA_019894815.1 Promethearchaeota archaeon | reverse complement strand
GTGCAAATACAGATATTAAAAATGCTACATTAAATTTTGAATATAAGATTGATAAAACTTGGACTGATAAATCACCAAACTCAGAAATAAGAATTTTTATCAATAATAACCAGTTTGCAGAAACAATCAAACTGAGTAAAGCTAACTCAATATTTCAAGACGGTAAAGTAGGTGGTTTTGATGTCACTAATTTAATCTTAAAGAATGTTAATATTACTCTGTCAGTTGAAGTATATATTGCAGATACCCTTTCGTTGGATCAAAAATACACTATTTCCATAGATAATGCATCACTATTAATATCTTATACTGAAACCACTGTCGAAGAGACAACCAGTTTGGAAATTTTTCTAAATGACGAGGATAAAACTTTAGAAAAATCGGTAGAAGTTACAATGGGCAATGATGTGAATGTCACTGTGATGTATAAGAATAGCTCAAGTTCATATATTCCTGGTGCCACGGTAAGATTGTTAGGAGTTGGTGGACCTAGAGTTTTGAATGAAGATTTAACTTTTAATCAATATAGTGTCATATTTAGTTCAACTGAATTATCTCTTGGAAATAATTTCTTAACGATCGAAGCAAGTAAAACATATTATGAACCAATATCAGAGTTAATCAATATCAAAGTAATTGAACGAAACACGGAATTATTACTATTTCTAGATGGAGTTGACAAAACCCTTGATAAATCTATAGAAATGATATATGGAAATGATGGGAATATTACAATAACATACAAAGATATTGAGCAACTTCCATATACACATATAGATGGAGCAACTGTAGAATTAATTGGATTAGATAGCCCACAAATTTTAACTGAAGATCCCTCGAATGAACAATATTTTATTTTTATCAACACCACGGATCTTGGTTTAGGGAACAGTTTCCTAACTGTTGATGCATATAAAGAAAATTATACTATTCAATCCATTCGTTTTAAAATAGAAGTTCTTGAGAGAAATTCTTATATAGATAACATAAATTTAAACGGAATTGAAACCACGAATAGAGAAATTCCTTGGAATGAAATTTTAAGCATTTCAATATCTTATAATGACACCCTTAATGATTCTTTTATCAGCGGAGCATTGGTGCAACTTTCGGGGACTGGAATTTCTGAAAACTTCATAGAAAATTCACCAATAGACTATAGTTTAAATATCAACACAGCATTATTGGTACTTGGTATTAATTTTCTCACGATTTCAGCTAATAAAGAGAATTATACTCTTTCTTCGAGGATAATAACTATATCCGTTACCAATAGAGACACTAAAGTTGATGTTTATCTAAATGGTACACTATCATCTAGTTTTGAATTTTACAATATTTCTATAGGTGAAAAATTGAACATTACTGTTTTTTATAAGGACTTGAACACAGACTCCTTCATTAATGATGCGAATGTTCAATTATTTGAATCTGGGATTCCAACAAATTTAACTGAGAGCTTAATCTTTAACCAATATTATATCACTATAACTTCTGATGATTTAGGAACAGGAGTAAAATTTTTAACTATAAGCGCAAAAACAGATAATTATACTTTAGCTTCAGAAGAAATAACACTTATAGTAGATGAAAAGAAAACTCAATTACTACTTTTTCTTAATGGAACTCAGTACTATTATGGAGATACTATCGAATTGGAAGTATCTGATACATTAAATATAACTGTTAAATATCTAGATAACATCACGAAAGAATTTCTCGGTGGTGCAGATGTTGATATAATAAATCAAGATTATATGACAGAAAATGCATTACTAGAACATTACAATATAACAATAAATATAATTGATTTAAGTAGCACTTTAAATAGAATAAACATCCGAGCTCAACTAGAAAATTATCAATTAGCCCTTATTGAGTTTTTCATACAAATTATTGAACGAGGGTCCATTGGAACGCTTTTTATCAACGACTTAAATAAAACAGCAGATCCTTATATTGAGCTTACTATAGGTTCTCTTCTTAATTTAACAATCATATATAGTGATATACGAACAGGAGATCATATCTCAGGTGCTAATGTTCAGTTAGATGGAGATTTAACGGATTTGTTATCTGAAAATATCACTTTAGAACAATATTCTATAATAATAAATACGACTGATTTGGGTGTTGGATTGAATGTCTTTACTATAATTGCGGAGAAAGCAAATTTCGAGTTGTTTTTAATCCAAACATTATATGTAAGTGTAGAGAGAATACGTACAAATATTACAACACTTTCAAGAGTGTCAAATATAGTTATAAAACCCGGCGAATCTGTTAATTTACAGATTATAATAGATAACTTAGACTTTGAAGGTTTAGTGAAGGGGGCTGTTGTTTCATATAGATCGGCTCTTGGTAATGGTTTCTTAACTGATGATGATAATGATGGCATATATACAAAATTATTAACAGATATTCCGGAAGGTTCATTCACTCTTACAATAAATGCAGAAAAGAGTAATGATTACGATTTTGTATCATATGAACTAGTAATAAGTGTTATTAGACCAGTGGAAGAAATATTATTTTTTCAAATATTAATGATTATTTCAAGTATAGCTGCTGCGAGTGCGTTGATTTATCTATATTTATATCAAAAAGTTTTAAAGTATCCTAAACAAGTTAGAAAAGTTAGAAAATTTTCTAAAACACTTAGAAAAACAAAAAATCCAAGTATTGATATAGCGCAGAGAAAAAAAGCTTTCAGTCATGAATATCAAAGTGAATTAAAAAAAACATCCAAAATATTAAAAAGAAAACCCGCAGAACAATTATAAAGAAACCTGTTGAAAATTCTAAGAGTTAAAAATCAAATCAGTATAAAAATAATTAATTTCCTAATTTTTTATTTTCAAAGAAACACATAAAGACTTAATTTATTTAAAATAACATTAATTTTTATTCAAATAAAGAATAATTGAAGCGGGTCATGAAAGAAAATTTAAAATATTTTAAGCTAAATTATTCTGGTAGTGTTGATGAGATATTACCCGAGGAGCTCTTAGCAAGCTTCAATCTATATAGTACTATAGTTATCTATGTACCAATAGAAAGAAGAATGCATGTATGGATTGGTGAAAGAGCACCCAAAAATTTAAAGAAAAGTTCTATTTCTATAAGAGAAATTTTTAATAAAGAATATCCTGAAATTTCCATTCTGCGAAATATAACTATAGAGTCAGGTTCTGAACCAAATTCCTTTTTTGAAATATGTGGATTCACATCAGAACAATTGAAATCTCAATTGAAAAATCAAGAGATTAAACTATTGCCTATCATCTCAGAAATTAATCGTTTAAAAGAAAAAACTGAAAAACATTTCATAAATGATGAATTCGAAGAAGCGATTGAGCTTGCAATTAAAGTTAAGCAATTAGCGAAACAAATAAATGATGAATCATTAGAGAATGATCAAGAAAACTTCATTGAAGAGGCTAAAATACGGAATAAAGGTAAAAATTTAATTAATTTAATTATTGAGAAAAGCAATTATGTTAAAACTCGAATTGATCAATTGGTTCGAGATAATAATTATTTAGGAGCACATTACATGATTCAAGATTTCATAAGTGAATATGAAAAAGACTACCATATCAGTGTTATTCCCGAAGTAGAAGAATTAGTATCCTATGATAAAGGTTTATTAGATAATATTAATGCTCAACGAACAAAATTAATAACAACTTTAGATAATTTAGAAAAGCGATTTCTTGAATATTTAAGAGAAAATCATTTTTACAATGCGGAACAATCAGTAATAGAAGCAAAAGCCATATTAAAGGGATTACGTGATAAGGATGTTTCTCTAAAATGGAATAAATATGAAGAACAAATATCTCAAACTAAATCAAATTTTAAAAATGATATTAAACAACTTACCAAAAAATTTATCGCTCAATTGGAACAAAAAAATTTGAACGAGTGTACCAAACTGGTTGATAAGATTATTGAAAAATTAGAAATGGTTAATTAGTGAAACAATATGAGCCCCAATTCTGAAAAACAAGAAACCCAGAAAGCACAGATAAGAATTATTTCAGAAATTGATCAACTAAAGGTTATCGCAAATAATCATTATTTAATGAAAAAATTTTATGAAGCAATAAAAATCTCTGAAGAAATAATAGAACTTGCCCAAAAGGGAGATATGTCATCAATCATTACAGAACAAAAACAGTTTATTGCCACTATACGGGATTCAATAGATAATGGTAAAGATTTGTTGTTTTTTGATGATGAATTTAAAGAATTAGATAAGAGAGTTAGAGTTTTCTTGTCAAAAGACGATATAACAGAAGCTCACTCCCTAACTGAAACTTTTATGCACAAATTTGAAAATGTTGTTGATTTTCAATCTCTCCCTTCAGTAAATGATTTATTTATAGAAGTAGAGAATTCATGGAACGCCTTCTTAAAAAAACAAGGCACTTTTAAAAAGCAACTCGGACCTCTTGAAATCCAATTCACCAGTTATCTTAGTACTAATAATATTCTATTAGCAGAGAATGTATTATCTAAGGCTAAACTAATTTTAAAAAATGTAAATAATAAGAATCTAGAAGATCAATGGAAGGAGCTTGAAATTAATCTTTCCTCCATCAAAAAAAAAGAGTCTCTTGAAGAAAAAGTTAAATCTGGAATTGAAAATATAAATAAACTTACAGATCATTATAAATTTGATGAAGCTGGAAAATCACTTGATGAATTGATGGAATTGGTGGAGAATGAAGATTTAGTTTCTTATAACAGACAATTTGAGATGAAAAAAAAGACTATCATCGATGCCGAAAATAAATACAATAAACTCATAACGGAAATTAATACACTCGAAATAACTATCAGAGATAATTTCTCATCGGGGCTATTTCAAGAAGCCTTATTAAATTGTGATAAAATTGTTAAAATATCTCGCTTTATTGGAAAACAAGAATATGTTGAAATGTATTCTCAATTAGGTGCTGATATAAAAATTAAGTTGAGAGAGTATCAGCAGTTTAAAACCATGAAAAATTCTGTAATCGCTTTAAATGAAGATGGCTTGGACGCATTAGATAAAAATGAAGATTTTGAACGCTTGTTGGAGAATTACAAAAAGATCAAAGAACTCTTGAATGCATTTTTATAAGTATAATTTTGTAACAATTTGACTCTTCTATTATTAATCAGCTAACAACCAGTTTAATTAATATCATCTAAGTTAATTTTTATTAACAAAGGTATTATATATTTGAAAAATCAAATAGTTCTTGGGAAAAATTTTGATCCAGGAAATAATTATTTTATCTAATGACGGTATTCCTCTATTTTACCACAATTTCCTCGATAATCTTAATTCTGATCCTGATTTTCAAATCATTGCTAGCTATTTCGATCAGATTTGTAGGTTTGCCAAATATGGTTTTCAAGAGAGTATCGATTCATTAAAGCTAAATAAGTCTATATTTTATTTTCATACTCATCCTTTCTCACGAGTTCACTTAATTATAAAATGTGGTATTAAGGTTGATTCGAGTCGATCTAAAAGAAAGTTATTAAATCTC
>JAGXNU010000141.1 GCA_019894815.1 Promethearchaeota archaeon | reverse complement strand
TTTCTAGTGAGCGCCTCAACAAATCCCGCTAATTTTAAATCTTGTAAGATCCCCGCAGTGCTGTAAGTTGGGATATAGTAATATATTGACCCTGCAATAGGATAAAGCAAGATATTTCCATTTCGTGCACCCGCTATCAAAGAGATCTCTTGCGTAGCTTCTGATAAATAAGTTTGATTTGCTGATTGTGGTCCCAGAAAGCTAGAAGCAGAATATCTCGTATGATAAAAGATAGCATCTCCAAAATTATCACCATGTCTCACGACATACATTCCAGCAAGTATATTTGCTGTATCTCCTTTATATTCAACGAGGTCTAAACCAATATATTCAACCCCATTTCCTAGATCTGATTCAATATAGTATAGATCCCCTGCTTTTGGGCGTTCATGAAAATCTACCTCACTTTTCCATACTGTTGGGTTATTCACATGATACTTGTAATTAGCTTCAAGTTGTATTTCGAATAAATCCTCTGGATATCGTAATTGATATTTTAACCAATCCATTTCACTGTCATCGAACCAATCTATTTCCCAATCATATATTGAATTCGACATGTAAATGCTCCATAATGGTGCTGTTGGATCATTAATTTTGTCTAATGCGGGATTTTCATAGAAAGTCATTTCCCCATCAACAACATCAACTAGGCAAACACCAAGAAACCTTGAAACGGGGTACATTGCATAGGAACCAACATTTATATTGGTATATATTGAAACGGCATAATATAACTTTCCACTTTCGATGTTAAAGACTAAATACGGATCATTATCAATGGATAATTGTGGAAGTAAGATATTTCTAACTCTTGTTTTCACGTTTCGATTGATTGTGTAAGTGTTTTCTGAGCTAGTTGAATACGCGATGAGCCCTAGATTAATCTTTTTCCAAAAACCTTCTAATCCAGTTAACGTCCCATCAGGTTGTGATGAATATCTGAAGTCGAAATTATCCGTATCTCCCGTCCATTCAGTTCCTAATAAAATATCCGAATCATAAGCTCCTATTATCCCTTCTTGATCGCTTGTTCCAAGGGTTTGTAAAAACCTTTCACTTTCACTTTCTCCAAAAAAGATGGGATAATTCTGAGTAATGTTAAATCTTTCAGTAATATTAACTAATTCACCAGAAAATGTATCCATGGCTAGAAATCCTTCTACATGATCCAAAATTTCTGTGCTTCTTTGAACTGGATCTCCAGTAATTTGAGTAAATTTAATTGTTTTTGGAGCAACCCAATATTCTTTGCCATCAATATATATGATATCAGAATCAGCTAATCCCTCAAATGTAGATCCTATTGAGGCAGCTAGATACTGGACGGCAAAATTTTGATCGTATTGTCTTACTTGAGATACCATTAGCTCATCAGGAGTCGTTGTAGAAAGGCTGAAATTTTCAATACTTCTTTCCTCAAACATATCCAATCCAGCACAATCTGAAGTCCACTCCACTTCTCTTTGATATTTTTTAACCCATTCTTGATCAAGCCAAACACTAGTATCATTTATACTTATTGCTGGTCCGATGCTAATAAATAAGGGGATGACTACAATGATCATCATAAGAAAACCTACATAACCAATTCTTTTAATTTTTGGAATTGTTAGAATATAATTTTTTGAATCACGAGAATAATTAGATCTTCCATAAAAGTAAATTAATAATCCAAATATTGGAAAACTAATAAAACCAATAATTATAGCCCATATTTGTATTAAACTTATACCATCTAATGCTTGGGTGGGAGTAGTAAAAAACCATAATCCAAATCCGAGACCTATAGCCATGAAAATATTCGCAAGGGCATAATAATCATTTCTCCTTAAATATATATTTCTAACAACATTTAGGATAACTCTGAAAATTACCACTAAAAACGTGAAATATATAATAGGCAAGACTAAATTACCGTAAATAAATATCGTGATATAATCTTTACTCCCAGAATTAAATAGTATGCTAAATGCATCAGGAATTATTGTAGGTGATAAGTTCATCTCTCCATTTTCGATTAGATAAGCAATCCATGAAAAAGAGGCTGCATTAAAATCTAAGAGAAAACCCAAAAAGTAGAATAAAACAAACCCAGCACTCCACCAAAAGATTAGACTCTTAGCATAAGATGGTTTACCAAATCCTAAACGAGTTCCAATAGCAGTTAATAATGTTCTATCAGGAGGGATAGTCATGATGATACTTCCTATTACAGCTCCAATTAATGCTGTCTTGTTAAATAGGAAGTTAGTTCCCCAAAAATTCAAAAAATAAACATTTATAAAATCTGCATTTGCTTTATTTGAATATAATTGTGTTTGTAAGTTAATATCAGCATACCAAGAAGGCCATAGCCAAAAAATTCCTAGTGCTGCTAATACTACAATTGCTAAAATAATATATAATAAGTATTTTCTAACTCGGGGTTTTGTTTTTAATGGTTTATAACGAAAACGCCTTGAACCTACTGGTTCATCATTATTATTAATAGATATTCTTGACATGATTTATTTATTTATTTTTTTTTTTGCTTAAAATTAAAAATATTAATTTCTTTTAGTTTTTAAAAGAAATTGCTTTAATATAAAAGATAATTACACAATAAGATAAGAAGTTATTGAGTGACTTATATGGCAAAAAAAAAGAAGATACGCGAAGATTTTGAAATCGTTTTTAAAAGTGGGAATGAAAAGGAAATAAAAAAGATGTTAGATAAGAATCCTTGGCTTCTTGATGAGGTATCTTCTCAATTCGATGAAACAATGGGCATCCAAGAGCAAATTATCGCTGCCTTGGGAGTGATGGAAGATGAATTGGGGAATTCGGTTCCAATTGATGAGATATCATTTTGCTTAAAAGTTGATTTTGGAGTTACAAAAAACGAAGAAGATATAAGAGAGATCTTATTCGCCGTAGAAAAAATCGGTTTAGTAAAGAAGGATGTTAACGGATGGGGTTTAACAAGTCAAGGTGGAAAGGTTTGCGATGATTTCTTAGTCAAAAACATGAAAAAATTTGATTTTTAACCAGAATATATTCATTTTTACATGAGTTGATAGTCAATTTATCAATTACAATGTATTTTTAAAGTTATATGGAACAATAATAAATATCATGTCTTTTATTCAATCAAGAAATTTTTTTACTAAGTATTATATCAGATGATCTAAATGGACGAACAGAGAGAAAAAAAGAGAGAGGGATTTGATCCCACTAAAGAAGCTTTTTTTTCAGATTTGAATGATATGCAAGAAGAAATCATGACTGAAGCATATGAATTAGTTAAACATGCGTTATCTCTTTTGGAAACTTATTATTATGATGACGCGATAGAAATTATGAGGCAAGCAATAGGGCTTTATGAACAAGTTAATCGTAAACAAGAAGTGGATGCATTATATTCAAAAATCTCGGAAATTCAACTATTGAAAGAAAAACGCTTTAGGGAACAAGAATTCGAGATTGAGGTAGAGGAAGAAGAAATCTCCCAAGAAAGTGAAATTGTTGAGGATAAAAAGAAAAAACTCGAAATACTAATCAGTGAAGCAGGTGAATTAATCGAGAATCATCAATTTGATAAAGCACTTGATAAATATGATGAAACCGATCTTTTATATCAACAACTAAATGATACTCATGGTCAAGAACAATTGAATAAAATGATAGAAGAATGCTATAATAAAAAGGCAGATTATCTACGTCAATTAAAAGTTCCTGAAATTTCAAGTGAAGATACAAAAGCAGATAAATTAATATTATTTAAAGAGACAAAATTAAAAGAATCTCAAATTTCTTCCCAAGCTTTTGAATTAGTGGGAAAAGCTTCTGAACTTGCAAAAGGATATCTTTTTGATGAAGCTTTAAAACTATATCATGAAAGTGTTGCATTATTTGAAGAAATTAATTGGATGAATGAAGCTAAAAATATAAAAAAAATAATAGACGAACTCCAGAAGCAAAAAGTACGTGTTGAAGAGACAGCAGAACAATCTAGATTAGAACGAGAAACAGTGAGACTAAATACCTTAAGAAAAGAAGAAAAGATTATTGAACAATCCAAAAATATCGAAGAAATGCAAGTTCAAGCAAAAACACTCAGATTAAAGGAGCTTTCTGAAAAAAAACAGGAAGAAGACGATTTTCGATTAGAAATCAGTAATAAAGTGGATTTTGCGGAGAAATTGGTTAGAGAATATGAACTTGGAATGAAAAAAGCAATAAAACAAGGTTCAATTTTAGCACAATCCGTTTATCCCGAAGTTATTACAATTTATGAATCAATTAAAGAGATGGTAAGTCAAAGGGGATGGAATGACCAAGTCACCATATATGAAAAACAAATTAAATTCTATAAAAACAAGCTTCAACAAGATTTTAAACTTAGAGATATTGAAGCTAAAAAAGGTGAAAAACAAAAAATCTATGAAGATTCACTTAAAGTAACTAAAAAAGAAGAAGAAAAGAGTTTCTTACCAACATTAGAAGATGTACGTTCTTTAGAACAACAGGAACAAGAATCACGAATGTCAATTGATAACTTAATAAATTCAGCTGAGAAAATGGCACGAGAATATGATATAGCCTTTAAAAAAGCGATAAAAAAAGGTAATTTAGCTATTAAATCAAAATATCCCGAGATATTAGATCTTTACACTCAAGCACGAAATTATGTATCACAAAAAGGTTGGATTGAAGAAGCGGCTGTTTATTCAACTCATATAAAAAAATATACTGATTTATACAATAATGAGTTAAATGTACGCGAGATTGAAGCCAAAAAGATAGAAAAAGACAGAGAATTTGAAACAATGCATATAATTCAGACAAGCGATGCAATGACTGATATTAAAATTCAAGAAATAAAGGCTCTTGAAGAAGATCGGATCAAGGAGGAGGAATCTTTAGAATTTCGCAAGCAAATTGATTCAATGGTCAAAACTGCTGAAAAAATGGCACGAGAATATGATATAGCCTTTAAAAAAGCGATAAAAAAAGGTAATTTAGGAATAGAATCTGAATATCCCCACATAATCGAATTGTACAGAAAAGTTCAATCTCTCGTAAATGAAAAAAACTTGGATGATGAAGTAGCTATTTATTCAACTCATATAAAAAAATATACTGAATTATACAACAAGGAGCTAAAAGTACGCGAAATTGAAGCCAAAAAGATAGAAAAAGACAGAGAATTTGAAACAATGCATATAATTCAGACAAGCGATGCAATAACTGATATTAAAATTCAAAAAATAAAGACTCTTGAAGAAGGTCAAATCAAACAAGAGGAAGCATTAGAAATTCGCAAGTTAATTGATTCAATGGTGAAATCGGCTGAAAAAATGGCCCGAGAATATGATATAGCCTTTAAAAAAGCGATAAAAAAAGGAAATTTAGAAATAGAATCTGAATATCCCCACATTATCGAATTGTACATAAAAGTTCAATCTCTCGCTAAAGAAAAAAACTTAGTTGATGAAGTAGCTATTTATTCAACACATATAAAAAAATATACCGATTTATACAACAACGAGCTAAATATACGCGAGATTGAAGCC
>JAGXNU010000140.1 GCA_019894815.1 Promethearchaeota archaeon | reverse complement strand
TTTATGTATTCTATATTGTCCAAACAATTTTGTTTTTCTTGTTTAATTTTAGCAACATTTGTCTCAGAAGTAGTGAGATCGCTACTTAATTCACTATGCTTTGCTTGAATCTTACGTTCAACTTCAGATTTCTTTTGTTCTAATTCGCGAATTTTCTGCTGTTTGGATCTTTCTAAATCTGAAATTTCTTTTTGAACATTTTTCCTCAATTGAGCGATTTCAGTATTATATCTATTAATAGAATTTCCTAGATCTTGATATTTTATACCTAAATCTTTTAATGCACTTTCAACTTCAAAAAGATCATTTTTATTAATCGCGGCTTTAAGACGATCAACACCATTTTTTATGGCATTATTATTGTTATGCAAATCACCGGTCTTGTCATTAATTTTATACTTTCCACTTTTTACAAGTTCTTCAGGAGTGCCTTCAATTTTTTTAGCTTTTTCAGTTTCAATTTCTTTGGTAAGTTGAGCAAGCTGTTTCTCTTCCTCACTAGTATCAACTTTTTTACTTCGAATTTTGTCAGCATCTTGGGATCCTCTTTGTAACCATTGATCACAGAGTTTAGTTATAACTTGTCCATAACTATCCAGCATTCGTACATCTTTTTGTGAAATATAATCGAATACCTCCTGAACGATTTTTGCTTGATTAATGCTCTTAGGAATTGGTTCACCTTCTAAAAAGAAATGAGGCTCATTTAATGAATTCAAATTATATTGATTCAAGAAAAAATTCTTAAAATAGTCCACTTCACCAGCGCTAAATAAAGCTTCTTGAATAACAGTACCTCTTTTGAAATTTTTAGATTTTTTTAAGTAAGTTGCGTTATATGATTGTAAAGAGCTCAAGAATGAATCTATATCCGATCCTTTGATAATATTATCAGGTTTCGGAGGTACTTCTGCGAATTTACCTACACTTAATTTTTCTTGCTTATTGAGTAAATAACTACACACACATGCTCTCGTTTCATTTAAAGGGATCAAGCGAACTGGCCAGAAGCAAATGCTTATTCTGTTGATCTTTCCTAACTTTTTCAGAGTTTTAGCATATAGATTTATGCATTCGTTTAGTGCCATGGCCATTTCATCTAATAAAGTCGCTTTACTTCTCGTGGGGATGATTTCACCAATATTAATAAGGAAAGGGATAATTCGATCTACATTTGCCATTTATATCACTTTAGGATTCTATATTAAAGTTTAAATGGATTCATATAATTAAATTTATGTTTTCAAAGCTTTGAAAAAAACTAATATATGAGTATGTTCAATATAATCTCATTAAAATTACAATTAAATGAAATATCATGTTAAATGAGAATTTTTTAAAAGGTAAAGGAGCACTAATTACTGGAGGGGCTTCTGGATTTGGTAGAGGGGTTGCTCACGCATTTGCAAAAAGAGGAGCTGACTTGGTTTTAGTTGATATAAATGAAGAATTATTGGAAAAAACGAGTGCTGAAATAGAAAAAGAGCACGGTACTAAAGTGATTCCAATAACATGTGATGTATCAAAATCAGATCAAGTAGAAGCCATGAGTAAACAAACGTTTCAAGAGTTAGATAACATCTATGTTTTATTCAATAATGCTGGATTAGGAACTCAATTTGGAAGAAATATACTTAGAATTAAGGAAGATGATTGGGATAAAAACATGAACGTAAACTTAAAAGGTCAATGGCTTGTTGCTCGAGCTTTATGTAGGAAAATGAAATCACAAAATTTTGAACCATTAGCAGGAAAGGTGATATGTACGGCTTCTTTAGCGGGTATGGACGTGGATCCTTTTATACCAGCTTATAGCATAAGTAAAGTTGGGATTATTGGATTAATGCAATTATTAGCAAAAACATTAGCTCCGAAAGTTACAGTAAATGCAATTTCACCTGGTTATCACGCAACAGGAGTTTATCTTAATTCTGTAGACGATATGATAATTACCATGAAACATGGAAATGTCAAAACACCATTAAATAGGGTTGGAACTGTAGAGGATGTTGTAAATCTTGTTGTATTTTTAGCATCTCCTTCATCAAACTTTATAACGGGGCATAATTTTACGATTGATGGGGGTATTGCTGAAGTTGGAGTCCCACCGTTTCTTACTAAGGATAATATTTATTAAAAATTAAAAAAAAATAAAATTTAATCTCTTTCTTTCTTCTTTTTTTTAGGCTCTGGAGTTCTCCTTAATTCTTCAAAACCAGAAGGAAATAGATTAGTAAGTTTCCGTGGTGTCGTATCGTATCCATTTTTTCGCATTATCTTATAGAGTTTTTCAGAATTGTAGTCATAAGAATAATCCATTACTTCGATTGATAAAAGCATGTAAGAGAATGCTGTGAGGAAGGGTGTACCATAGAACATTACTGTTACAAGAAAAATTCCAAATATAAACATAAAAATGGCATTACCACCCGTTTCAGTGAAGAAAAATCTACTGTCTGAAAAAATGAGATAAAAGTCATAATGGCTGAAAATCCAGCAACGCCTTTGATAATTGATTGGGTCCATATACTGATAGGTTCAATATCTCCAGGTTTTCGATGTGTTTTTGATTCAAGATAATAAGCAATTCCAGCATCATCAAGTAAATAATTTCCCGAAAAAAAGAATAAAAAGACTATAAATGTGAGCACTATCGGGAGTATACATAACAAATTATACCCAATCATAAATTGGAAGAATTGTTGCCCACCAAAAGTATCAAAAGTTTGAGGGAAACCGAATAATGGTGAAATTGCATTGTATGAGTAGAATCCTATTGCGACCGTGTCTCGTGATATTATAGGTTATTCTTGCTAAATCGTTACTCCAAATAGATCGAGTATAACTATTCGAAATTATATCTGGATTCCCATCACTATTTAAATCTCCGGTAAGTTGAATATTAAGATCAGAGGGATATTTATTAAATTCAGCATCCCAATTATATCCTGGAACAAGTTCCATTTGAGTAATGAAAATGAGACCTAATGTTACCAAAAATGAAAAAAGAAATCGCCAGTAGAATAATATTTACAGGGTTTTTTAATTTCATTGTTCTATTCCTTGGTTTTTATTTTAAATTATATTTTATATCATATCAAACATCTTTCAATCTTATTAATTTAAGGTTTCTTTAATTTTGATAAATTAGTAAAAAAAATATTGATTGTGATTAACCTTTTTTTCCTTACATTTTTATACTAGTTTGATTCCAATTTTCAATATAAAAATAAAAATATAAAACGGAGGAATTAAATGTGTTAAATTTTATTTTTGCTACTGTTCAAATTTTACTAAGCCTATCGTTGATAGGCTTTTGGGCTATGTTTTACTTCACGGAATTCAAGAATAAGGACAGAAAGATGTCAGAAGCAGAATTCAAGCATGAACTATCATTTCCTCTACCAGACCTAGGATGGGTTCTTCCCAATTTGATTATCAGTTCAATAGGACTCTTATTGGGGGAGAATTTTGGATATTTTTTTACTATTACAGCCGCGAGTGGGATGATGTTTTTAGGTTTGATAGATTTAGCTTATAATCTCCAAAATGATGGATTCAATACTGAGAAACACGGATTTGATGCCTATATGAGCATATTAATTGTCTCAGTGATGTTAATTTTAGGTCCAATATTTTTAATCTTTGGATGGTTCAATATGATGCTATAAAGTAATTAATGAAAGGAGAAGATGCATATGGTGAAAGAAAAACTACTTAAAAAGCAACCATTTAAGGAAAAATCTGCAATAGTTTGTGGAGGTTCACAAGGTATAGGAAAAGCTACTGCAAAGTTATTTGTTCAGTTAGGTGGAAATGTGTGTATAGTAGCAAGAACTTTAGATAAATTAAAGGCTGCTGCTGAAGAGATTAAAAGCTTCACAATAAACGAGAATCAATTTGTAGAAATCATTTCTTGTGATACATCAGATATGGATCAAGTTGAACCGTTATTTAATGAGTATATTAAAAATTTTGGAGTTCCGGATTACCTCTTTAACTACGTAGGTATCTCATTTCCTGATTATACAGAAAAATTGACTATCGAAAATTTTAGATTCCACATGAATACTAATTTCTTTGGGCAATTATGTCCAATAAAAACGCTATTACCTCATTATATAACGCGAAAAGAGGGACATTTTATTAACATGTCTTCTATATCAGGATTTATTGGTTTAATGGGTTATGCAGCGTACACGCCTACTAAATTTGCTATTGTAGGATTAAGTGAAGGATTAAGAAATGAATATAAACCTTTCAATATCAATATTTCAGTAATTTTTCCACCAGACACAGACACTCCTCATTTACATAAAGAAGCTGAAACTAGACCTGAAGAACTAAATATCATAGCTGAAAGAGGGGGAATACTGAAACCTGAAGATGTTGCAGAAACTATACTGAAAGGTGTTCTAAAAAAGAAATTTTACATCTTTCCAGGTTCAGCTAAATTTATGTGGAGGATGATGCGATTCTTTCCAAAATTGGTTCATTGGGTCACAGATGGTGATCTTAAAAAAGCTCGAAAAAAGCTGGGCAAAGATAAATAAAATTTTTATTTTTTTTATTTTTTAGCAAAAATATATCTTAAAACATGTATATGGGGTCCTAATTCTCCATGATTCTCACTATCTTCCATTAATCCCGTTTCTATTACTGAATATTCTTTAAAATGCTCTTTTAAATCAAGTTCTGTGAAATAGTGAGTAGGTCTCCAGGGTTTACTTTCGTAAGTATTTTCTTCAATTCGTTTTCCCTTTCCAAAACTTCCTTCCTTATCGGAAAATACAACGAAAAAAACAAAACCGTTAGTCCTCAGTTGCTCATAACATTTCTTCAAGAATGAGATTCGATCGTCTTTTAGAAGTAAATGCAATAAATTACAACAATAGATCCCATCGTATTTTTCATCATCAAAAGGCATATCTAATACTGACCCTTGAAAAAATTGAGTTTCTGGATTAAAGTTTCTCGCGATATTTATCGCAGATTCAGAAATTTCAATTCCTACAACTTCTAAATTAGAGTCTGTAAATAGTTTCGTATTTCGACCATAACCGGCGCCTGGAACTAAAATTTTTTCAAGTTCATGCCTATGAAAAAGCTCAAGAGCGTAATTTGCAGTCTTACTAGGTTTAGGACCCCAAATTTTACCTCCCTCTGAAAATCGCTTTTCCCAATATTCCATAAAAAGATTAATTTTCCTTGCTAAATATGTTTTTATTGATTTAAAAAGTCTATATTAAATAATACTGATATTAATCTCATGAGGTTAATTGGATTTATTGTCAATCCTATCGCGGGAATGGGGGGAAGTGTTGGTCTTAAAGGTACAGATGGAGATTTATATAAAAAAGCATTAGAAATGGGAGCAAAATCAACTACTCCTAAATTAATAGAACAATTTTTATCTTCAATAGAAAATAAAAAGAAAATTACTTTCATAACTGCTCCTGATATTATGGGAGTTTCATATCTAATAAATAGAGGCTTTAATTACGAGGTAGTAGGGCATATTGATACAGAAACATCTCCTGAAGATACTAAAGAGATTGTAAAAT
>JAGXNU010000013.1 GCA_019894815.1 Promethearchaeota archaeon | reverse complement strand
CTAGAACATGTTTAACTGCGGGAGGATTTTCAACAATGGGTTATAGTGTCCCTGCTGCAATTGGAGCAAAATTGGGAATCATGGATAAGGGAAATCCTAATTGTCAAGTTGCAGCTCTCGTTGGAGATGGAGATTTTATGATGACAATTTCTGAGCTTTCAATGGCAGTACAACTTGGATTAGATAATATATTCTTTATCGTTCTTAATAATCATGGATGGATAGCAATAAAAGATTTACAACAAGCAGCTTTTGGTGAAGATCGAGGTTACGGGACCTCATTTGAAGATAAATATGGAAATACCTATTCTCCCGATTTTGCTAAGATTGGTGAAGCATTCGGATGCTATGCTGAACAAATATCAAAGAAAGAAGAAATACTACCCGCACTAGAACGTGCTAGTAAGTCGGGGAAACCAGCAGTAATCGAAATAAAAGTACAGAGAGAATATCCATTTACTGGTAGCCCCGCAGTTGGTTGGTGGGACGTACCAAAACCAGCTTACTTAACTGAAAAAAGAAAGGATTATGAACAAGAATTAAAGGGAGAAAAATTATGATGGATATACCAAAAAAACTAAAAGAAGATAGGGTTGATTACGTACAATTTCAATTTACCACGATTTTAGGGGAATTTAAGTGTGTTGAATTTCCAGCAAAAATCTGGGAAGATATGAAGGAAGGAACGGGAATAGATGGTTCAAGTTTGGGTTTTTTGAGTACAGAACAGAGCGATATCAAGATATTGCCTGACTTAAGTACTTATAGAGTTTTACCTTATAATAAAAGAATAGCAAGTTTTATATGTGACATCTATAATAATGATGGTACTAATTATAATGACTGCCCTCGCCATATATTAAAACGACAAATTGAAAAAATTAAATCTCAAGGTTATCTTTTTTTAGTTCGACCAGAATTAGAGTGGTACTTTATGACGAAGGATTTGAATCCAGCAGATAAAGGAACTTACATGGATATGCCACCTAAAGATGAATTTCATGAGTTAAGGCGAATTATTTGCGATGATTTGATTGAAGCGAAAATCCCTCTCAAAACAATTCATCACGAAGTAGGACCCTCTCAGCAAGAAGTTGAATTCATTGAGAAGCCTGCTTTATTTCAAGCGGATAATGTTCAAACAGCAAAAACATTAATTAAAATAAGAGCTTATGAAAATGACATGATAGCAACTTTTATGCCTAAACCATTCATCGAAGAAGCTGGAAGTGGTTTACACATTCATCAATATTTAATGAAAGATGGAAAAAATATATTTGCGGGAGAAGGAAAACAAATTAGTGAAAGTCTTCGTTATTATATAGGAGGGATACAAAAACATGTAACTGCTATTTCAGCGATCCTAAATCCGTTAATTAATTCTTATCATAGGCTAAAACCTAATCATGAAGCTCCAGTTTTTACCTCTTGGGGCATCGGGAATAGAACAGCACTAATAAGGGTTCCAGGATATGAAAAGTCTGCGAGAATTGAATATCGAGCTGGTGATTCTGGTATGAATATTTATTTAGGAATTGCAGTTTTACTCGCCGCAGGAATGGATGGCATTAAGCATAAAATTGAACCGAATATTCCTACGTCAAAAAATACAGATAATCTTACCACAACAGAACGAGAAGAACTAGGAATAAAGCAATTACCAAGGAATCTCAAAGAATCTCTTGAAGCTTGTGAGAAAAATAAAATAATCCTGAAAGTTTTAGGTGAACAATGTATTAAAAAATATCTTTCATTAAAATATGAGGAGTTGTCTGAATACGAAAAAGCTAAAACATCTGGAGACATACGAAAATGGGAATTAACAAGATATCTTAACTGTTAATTGCACGATCTTATAAATTTAAAAATCCCAATAATAAATCTGTTAAATCTTTAAGGATTAAGACTTTAAACATATCATTCTCTTTAGCCTCGACTTTAATCTTCCCTTTCATAAACGCATTTATTGGATCTGTCTCAAAAATGACTTCTGCTGAAGTTTTAAATCCCATTTCAAACCTAAGATTTGGATTGCGAGCTTCCCCAATGGCCCAACCGAACTTTTTATCCACAATCCGTATGAAATATTTACCCACATTTACAATATTCATTTGAATAATAAGATCTTCTTCAAATATCAATTTTTTAGCTTTAGCATTGTTATTCGAAAAAGCAGTCAATATTTCAAAAAATAACGGTATATGAATTGGTTCTAAAACGGAAATTCCTCTTGCATATATATCAAAAAGCTTTTTTAAGGAGCTAGAATCAATTATCAATCTTACCTTACTATCCTTTTCTTTAAGATAATTAATAATTATGAATTCCATGATTTGAAAAAACTCGATCATGTAGTATAAATCTCCTTTAATAAGAAATAATTCAGAAAAAAAGGCTTCAATAGGATCCAACCCACCTGCTAATAATTTGAACATGACATCCGTGTTAGAAGTTAGTGAAAAATCAAAATTGGTAATCGTACCAATTCCATATTCAGCATACCCTTCTTGAATTGTAAGAAAAAATGATCCTATTTCTTTTAAATGTATTAATATTGAAAGATCTTTTCCTTTAATGCATTCTTGAATATTCTTTTTCTCATTGATTAGACTGCAAATTAATGTGAATGCCTTTTTTACTTCTTCAATCGTAATTGAATTCTTATCTAAGGTTTCCAACTCTTTAAGCTTAGCTATAATGTCCATCTAATCACATTATTGAGTAAATTGAATATTTTTTATCAAGCTTTTCTTTAAGTTTTGATGGAAAGTTAAATTGACTCGAATAAAAATCGAACATGAGGTCATCAATATTTTTTTGTTCTTGAACATAATTGTATTCTTGATTTTTCTTTTTTTCTCTAATAATGTGCCTTACAATATTCTCGATTTTAGATTTAATATTTGGAGTTGGAACTAAAAAAGGTAAAGAGTGAATCCCCGTGATCTGTATGCTATTAGTATTGTTTATAATTCCCTTAGCTAAATAGTTATATAAAGAACTATTTAAAATTCCTAACATGTACTCAACTGAAATCGAATTTTCTTTAATTAAGAATCCTATAGCTTTATTCGAGTCCCAATAACATCCTTTAGGCATGTATCGAGCAGCGAGGCGAGAACTTATACCACTTATCACTATTCCTTCCTCTAAGAATGGAACATTACAAGGAATATCATATATTTTTATCGATTCCTCTTCCCAATTCAATGCTTCGATTATAGGGCGATAATATTGATCCCCTCCCCCACGCTTTAAATATGGACACCATTTATTAGAATTAAGAGTCTCTTCTGAAATTATTTTATATTTTTTATCTTCTTCATGAATTTTTTCGTTCTTATTGATAAAAATCTTTGCTAAATCACTTCCTTTGATTGCAGCAATATATTTCCTGTTATTATGAGTATGCATTCCTATATATCCTTGTAAATAATGCTCCAATTTAGGAGCTTTTTCGAATAGTTTTATGATTTGTTCTTCAACTTCAATATGAAATATGTAAAAAGGTAAACTATAGTATTTTTTTTGTTTAATTTGGTATTCAATGGGTGGATAAAAGTAATCTCTTTCATTTTCCACTCGAGGAATAACTCTCATTATATTATTATCTCTTTCTTCTTTATTTTCTGGACCTGTCCATTTTGTTAACATTATAATAACTGGATTGGTACTCACATTTTGATTATCAAATAATTTAGCGGGAGCTAACATAATTTCATTAATTTTACAATTTTCAAGAATAAATTTTCTTAGCTTTTTATGCGTACTTAATGTTAAAAATGAATCACTTGTGATAAATCCCAGTTTTCCTCCTTCTTTTAAACACCAAATGGCATTTACAATAAACATTGAATATGTTTCGTGAGCGTTTATCTTTCCATAAATTTTTTTTAGTTCAGTTCTGTTTTTCCTCACGTAATTACTTGCTTTATTTAAATAAGGAGGATTTCCAACAATAAAATCATACTCATTATAACACTCTGAATTAAACGAGAGTAAATTATCTACAGTTTTAAAGCTTACGCCTAATTCTTCAATAAATTCTTTATAACTTGAATTTATGTCATGGCAAAAAATTTGGGATTTGTTAACACCTGATTTTATTAAAGATTTAACAAAAATTCCAGGACCTACACACGGATCTAACACTTTTTGATTTTCTTTTATTTTTCCTAACTTGGATATAATATATTCTGCAGTTTTTGGGGGTGTTAAGACAACGCCTAATTCCTTTTCCATCTAAAAACCAATCGCTAAATATTTTTAAAATTAATATCTAAATTAAATTTGGTTGTCAAATACTATTAAGTTATCGATGATCGTTTCACATAATCTCTTTAGCAAAGAACTATCTACTTTATCTACCGTGTCGTGAATCGAATGAATATATTCATATGATTCCAAATCACCAAATCCAATTCCATGAAAATTTTTCTTTTTTAAATAGTATCCATCAGAATGAGAACCGAAATATATTTTCTTGGGATTCCTTTTTATTATTAAACCTTTATCATTCTTTAAAAACATATTAAAAATAGTATAGATATGATCCGATATCTTTTTACCCGGAAATAGGTAAGTATTTTTGGCAATCGCATCAAAATTTAAAATTATAGATTGGTCTTTATTCACATGAGGTATTTTATAATAAAAATTCCTGATTCCCATAGTTCCACATTCTTCTGCTCCCGTAAATATAAACAATAAATTAAAATGTTTTAATCTAGACTCTGGATTTGAAAAATATGTAAGTAATTCTAGTATGCACGCGATACCTGAAGCATTATCAATTGCTCCATTAGATTCGTTATTTGTCGTATTTAAGAGGAATAATATAGTAGAAATGAAGTTAACAGTTATGGGGAAGAATCCTATAATATAAAACAATAAGGAAAACGGAGTAAAAATATAATTCTTGAAGATAATAATAATAAATAATATTAAGCCTGAGAACACCCAAGATCTTATAATTCTTATACGACTAAGAATCGAAAATCTCTGTCCTTTTGAATCTAAATGACACAAGAACAAAACACTTCTTTGTTGGCCATTTAATTTGTGTTTATTAATATCTGACTCACTTATATTAGGTTTAAGGTCTATATTAACGTAAAGGTTACTAGAGTTTAATTTCTTAGGTAACCTTATGGATTCCGGTTTTCTCGTAAGAATAAATAAAAGTCCCAAAATTACAAAAATTATCATACCAAGAAGAGATATAAAGAATGCTACAAAATTTAGATAGAATAAAAAGAGAATCGTGAATCCTAACGAAAAAGCTATTTTTGGGTAGGTTCTTCCAAAAAACGTACTAAAAACGAAATCTTGGGTTAATGGTTTAAGATTCAATTCCTCAACTTTTTGAGTTGCTAATTGCAGAACTTTTTTTTCCCCCGTCGTTCCTGATAATCTAGGAAAGGAAAATAATTCTAAGTTCTTTTTAATACGATTTTCGTCAATCATTTTAATCACGGTATGCAATTTTAATCTATATAAGCTCCGAATTTCGCTGAGCTCACTATTTTTCTATATGTGTGTAAATAACCAGATAATACTTCTTGGTTAGGTCTTTTCCATTTTGTAAATCTGCTTTTTATTTCATTTTCATCGATTAGGATATTTAACTTACGACTATTAATATCTATTTCTATAATATCTCCATCTTTGACAATTGCTATTGGTCCCCCTTCATAGGCTTCTGGACAAACATGTCCAATACAAGGACCTCTAGTTGCACCTGAATATCTTCCATCAGTTATCATTGCAACACTATTACCTAAACCCATGCCAATCAGAATCGCAGCAGGAATCGATAATTCTCGCATGCCTGGAGATCCTTTAGGACCCTCGTATCTTATCACTAAAACATCCCCTTCCCTTACTCTTCCAGATAATAAAGCTTCCTTGACATCTTCTTCACAATCAAAAACCTTAGCAGGTCCTTTATGAGCTCGCATCTCATTTATTACTGCACTTTGTTTAATTATAGCTCCTTCTGGTGCTAAATTACCTTTTAGTACCGCAATGCATCCCTCTTGATTTAATGGATCATCTAAATTACGAATTATCTGATGATCCTCGATCTTAACTAAATCTAGATAATCTTTAAGTTTTAATCCTAAAACGGAATTTGTTGTTAAATCCAATAATTTAGACATTTTTTTCATCAAGACTTTTATGCCTCCAGCTTCATAAAAATCTGAAATATTATATTCAGATGCAGGTTTAAATTTTGCCAATAAGGGTGTCGCTTTACTTAACTCATCAAAATCAAAATGATTTAAATTCCCCCCTATTTCGCGAGATAAAGCGCTCATGTGAAGTATCATATTACTGGAACCTCCAAATGCTAATGCTACTTTAATGGCATTCTCTATAGATTGATCAGTTATCAAATCAAGAGCTTCAATATTTTTATTTATCAATTCTACTATACACTTTCCAGATTCTTTACATAATATTTTTCTCTCTTCACTTATAGCACTCATGGTTGCACAATCTGGTAATGAAAGACCCATTGCTTCCACAATGCAAGCCATCGTATTCGCAGTTCCCATCATATTACACGCTCCAGCACTACAACACGTCTGTTCTTCAATCAATTTAAATTCTTCTTTAGTTAGTTTACCGATTTTATATTCTCCAATTGCTTCTTTAATATCAGATGTGACAAAAGTTCTTCCTTTTAATGGACCGTCATTGAAATGTTTAGGTTCCATAATACCCCCAGTTACGAATATAGTTGGGATGTTACACCTTGCAGCTGCCATTAACATCCCTGGAATTATTTTATCACATGAACAGAGCATTACCATCCCATCGAAATTATATGCTTTAATCGTACATTCAATAGAATTAGCAATGACTTCTCGGGATGGCAATATATATCTAGAATTGTTTCCAGAATTTGCAATACCATCGCAAGAACCTATAGTATTGAATTCCATGGGTGTAGATCCCATTTCTTTAATACTATCCTTTATAATACTTGCTAAATCACGTAAATGCACATGTCCTGGATTGATCTCGCTCCAAGAATTTACAATCGCTATCTTTGACTTGGTTAGGTCTTCGTTTGAAAAACCACAACCGTGAAATAATGCTCTTTCATATGCTTTTCTAATATCTAAATCTTTATTCAATGAAAAACACCATCCTCTTTAAATGAGAAATTAAATTTAGTTCTGTATTTTTTAAATATCAAAGAACCATAGTTGTTATATTTAATTAAAAATTTTAATTATCATGCTAAATGTTGGAATCATAGGAACAGGAGTAATTTTCGATTTACACATTCTCGGTTATCTGAATAATACGGATGCTAAAGTTGTTGCTCTATGCAATAGGACTAAAGAGAAAGCAAGAGAGAAAATTCAAAAATTCAAATTAGATGAAAACATTCCAATTTATTCCGATTATAAAGAAATGCTAGATAAAGAGGATTTAGATATTATTGAGATCTTATTACCTCATTATCTTCACGCCGAGGTAACTTTCTACGCTGCAAAGAAGGGTATAAAAGTTATTTCAGTGCAAAAACCTATGGCTCTAACATTAGGAGAAGCAGATGATATGATTAAAGCTTGTTTAAAATCGGGTTCATTATTATCTGTGTATGAAAATTTTTTCTTTGCACCACATATTATGAAAGCTAAAGCATTGTTAGACGAGGATTATATAGGGGAAATATCTTCAATTAGAATCAAAGTTGCAATTGGAACCAAAGGTGGATGGGAAGTTCCAAAAAGTGCTAATGCTTGGAGAAGGGATCCAAAACAGATCGGGGGCTCAAAAAATGGATCCCCCATACTATTTGATAATGGGTGGCATGCTTTTGCATTAGGATATTGGATTTTCAATGAAGAAATTGAGAAGGTTTTTGCTTGGACAGATTTTTTTTCTGGAATCGATGCACCCGCTTATGTAATGTGGAAATGTAAAGAAAAAGATGGGCAACTCGTTCCTAAATACGGTAACATGGAATTTGTGCTAATGCCAGAAATGAAAATCCCTTCAAATTATTATAACACGGATGAATTCATTGAAGTAATAGCAAGTCGTGGATTAATGAAGATTAATCAAGGTACATCTATTGGAAATGTAATGACAAGTTCAAAAATTTTTGCTCCAATTGTATTAATTAGGGATGGAAAAGTTGAGAGTATAAGTGATTTTGAATTAGATTGGAAATATAGTTTCATTAATGCTACTCAACATTTGATTGAAGTTGCTAAAGGTAATAAGGAACCAATATTATCTGGAGAACAAGCTAGAAATGTGTTAAGATTTAATTTAGCTGCTATAAAATCAGCAGAATTAGGTCGAGATATATACCTTGATGATATGATTTAATATACCTTTATTCCTCATATTGATATTTGAACACATTATGTTCCAAACCCTGTTTTATCCCTTTTCTTAGATCGGATCTTGATCTTCTATTATACTTAGTCAATCCTCCTTCGACAAGATTAACGGGTTGTTTTACGTAGCACGATTGATTTTGCTCATTTTCTGCTGTAATCTCATTCCATGTTACAGTTCTTTTTTGTTGATGTGAAATATACGGCATTTTTGCAAATATACACAAGTCTCTTCCTTGTTCGCCAGTGTATATGGGTGTTCCTCCTTCTTTTATTACTTTTATGAAATGCTCAGTGGAATTAATAAAGGAATATCTCCAATCTCTAGGTAGATCTTTTCCATAACTCTTCACTTCGCCATCAACATAAGTTACAATTGGAGGATTTTCAAGACTTTTAGATACAAAATTACCTCCTGAAGTACATTGATTTAACCACATGATTCCTTTAGTACCCGAAATTTCAATGAATTCGTCACAATCATAATAATTGCTTGGATAGTAGACATTTGTAGCCATCGTAAATTGCATCGTACCGTATTTGGGAGGTTCATTAGGATTTTGGCTTGGATATTTCCAAAGCATATAACTTGGCGCATCCATGACTGAAGTAAAATAATCAATCCATCCGTGCAATTTTTCAACTTTCTGTTGCCCCATCAGCCATAATGCTAATGAAAATTTATGAATTCCATCATCGTACACTAATGGCCCACCACCACAAGTGTCTACTTTAATTCGCCATGTGAGAGATTTAAGCCCTCTGGGCATGCTTGGACCTCCTGTTAAGATCGTATTGATTCTAAAACTAAGAAGTTCTCCTATTATCCCACTATCTAATAACTCTTTAGCTCTAAGATAAGGAGGATAAAATCTGAAATTTTCATATAGTTTTAATTTTACATTTTCTTCTTCACAAATTTTAATCATTCTTTCACAATCGGTAATAGTGTGAGCCAAGGGTTTTTGAACCGAGATTCCAAGTATTCCTGCTTTAGCCGCGTATTCAGTCATTGGATAATGAAGGTGATGAGGAGTAAGGATTTCTATAATATCAAGATTCTCATGATCTATCATTTTTTTAAAATCAGTATATATTTTTAAAGTTCGAAGTCCCCACCTTTCTAACTTTTCTCCCACGTTAGAAACATCAATATCACTCACAGCAACCAATTCAGCATCTTGAGAATGGATATAGCCTTGTATGTTTAGATTGGCAATATCTCCTGTTCCAATGATTCCTACACGTAGCATAAAAAATTTATATCATCATTTTTTGATAATCATTTAAATTATATTGCGATTATAAATTTTTATATGAAGTGAATTAGCTGAATCAGAAAAATAAATAAACAAAAAAAAAAGGCAATATTTGTTAAAATAAAGTAAGTAGGTTTTATTCCATATTTTCCATTGCCATTGCTAAAATTTCGCCATATGCGATGGCATCTTGAAGATTTCCTTCGATAACTAAATCTCCGGACATGTAAGCGCTTGTTGAATCAAGTTCACCTGATCCTAACCCTGCCCAAGTTGCACCGTTAGCCGACATTGTTACTCCAGGGTCTTCAACTTCTCCTTCTGCATAATCGAATTTTCCTTTACCTAAAATGACATAATATTTATAATCAGCGTCAGTGACAATCATTTGAACTTTAGTTTCATCCATATCTTCAAGTTCTTCTTTTAAGTCTTCATCTTCTGCAGCAACTTGCTTGACAAACTCATACATTTTTAAAGCATCAGAGGGTTGACCTGCCCCCTTTTCTCTCATTTCCTTTAATTCTTTTATTAAGTTTTCATCAACCATGTGTAAATTCATCTCAATATTCTTTTTTAATATATGTTGTATATTATAATATACTTCTATTTAAAAATGCAATTTTATTTATCAATTTTTTTGAAATAAATTTAATAAAAGAGTGATAGATAAAAAAAAAATAATTATTGATAAAATCTTTAAAGATTCATTTCTTCTATTTTAAGCTTGTTTTCTTTCGCTTCTTCCTTTGACACCTTGTACAAGAAGAAAAAAGCGACAGTCCCAATTATTGTAATAATCATTGGAATTATGGACATTTGAAATAATAAACCAAATTTTGCTATTTCACTGTTGCTAACTCCAAGTAGAGGATTGTAACCCGTAAATCCTGCTACGACGGCAAAGATAATACTCTGGAAAAAGTATGAAAACGCTGTGAAAATTTTATATATCCCTGAATAACTTCCTTCTTCCCTTTTTCCTGAATTTACCGTAGCATTATCTATTCCTTCTGCTCTCAACAAACTAAAAATTACTCCAGAAGTGGCACTAAATCCGACACCAGCAAACACAAAAACTAAAGTCAAGCTGGATAAATCAGTAACAAAAACTAAGATTAAATAAGCTACAATATTGCATAGCATTCCGGCTAAGTAAGCATTTCTTACACCAATCTTTTTGGAAATCCATGTCCATAAAGGAGCAAGAAGAAATCCTACGGCATAAACCATTAAGAGAGGTAGAGCTGTAGCACCGATTTCTAAACCTAGCGAATGTTGGACATAAAAATTTAACCCATATAAAAAACAAGCACCGCTTATAGACCAAGCAAACCCCGCAATAGTAATAGCCATCCAATAGCGATCCTTAAAAATCCTTTTAATCACTTCAGCAACCGGTGATGACCCTCTTTGTGAACTGTCTAATTCTGCTCTAAAATTTTTCATATTTGAGGATTCTCGTATAGCAAGGATAAAAGGTACAGCACAGATATACGCTATAATTACAACGATAATTACGGTCCAGATATAACCCAATGATGTTATGAATCTCGGAATTAGTGCTTGTGTTATAATAGCAGCAATTCCACCAATTATAGCCCCAATAACAATTACTTTCCTTCTATGAACATCTTCCCGAAATAAATCGGGAAATAACGCCATTTGATTGATTTCGACTGAAGTCATAAATATCTCATAAATAGCCATAATTAATATCAGCCATATTACTGTGGTTAAAAGGTTGGGTGAAATTTGCATAAAGCTAAATATTAGCAATATAGGTCCTATGATTAAACCCGTAACAATCCATGGAAATCTTTTCCCAAACCGTGATGTAAATCGCTTTGATTTATCAGCTAAATATCCAATTATTGGATCATTTAGCCCATCCATGATTGAATAAATCAAATAGATAAGGGGAATTACTGAAGTTGGGATTAAAAGAACAGTAGCCGCAAAATATTGAATCTGACCCCACATAGCAAACAATAAACCAGTACTAATTCCACCAAGAGAATAAAATACCATCCTTTTGGTTGAAATCTCATCAGAAAATTTCATTTTTTGTTGTTCAGTCATTAATATTCACTTGATATATTGTATATCTAAATTAACTAATGTAATATTTATAGGTTTTCAAAAAAAAAACAAAATTAGACAAAAAAAATCTATTAAGGTTATTTTGATCAGATTTTTATGATTTTTACTATTCTAACATTTAATATTATTTTAAGTGGGAATTGTTTAATAGCAATTGTAAAATTACCGTTTTATAACTAAAAAAAAACTTTTTGATGATTTTTATGAGTATATTATCTGATTTACTGTTAGTATTAGTGACTTATATATATGTCTTCGCTACGATTCTCATCCCCGTTTATCTTAAAAAGAAAGATAAGATTTCGAAGTTCCAAGCTCGAAAAGCAGTGCACCTATTTGCTGGATTAAGTATATTAACAACACCTTATTTTGAATGGCCTTGGTGGGCTATAATAATCGCAGGTTCTCTAACCGTGTTAGTATACATGAGTTCAAAAAAATCAAAAATAAAGCAATTAAAAGAATTATACGAATCCATAGGAGAAGAAGCTGAAGAACGTGTTGGATATCTTCAAGGACCGTTTCACTATTGTGTGTCTATAACATTATTACTACTTGCGTTTGTTATTTTTGCACCATCTCAAATGTATTTTCCACTTTCCGCAATTTTATTGATGATAATTTCCGATACGTTAGCATCAATTATTGGAAAAAGATATGGGAAGCATAATATTAAAATTCCTTGGATCAAAGGAATAAGGACTCTGGAAGGCTCTTTAGCATTCTTCATAAGTGGTTTTATCTTATGTTTTTTTGCTTTCACTTTCTTAGGAGTCACGAATCCTATTACTCAAGCTCACATTAGTTTTGTAGATGCATTGTTGTACTCCTTAATTACGAGTGCTTTAGCAACTTTAATTGAAATGTTCTCACCGAGCACATGGGATGATTTAACTATACCAATTTTAACGGCATTAATAATATTTTTATTAACTTTGATGTAATTTTTTTTTTCAATTCCCTTTTTTATTAAATAAAAGATATAAAGATTTTGAAATAATGGAAGATATAAAGAAGATATATGACGTAGCTGTAGTTGGGGCTGGAACAGGGGGAAGTACTGCTGCCCGGGTTGCCACACAAAAAGGTCTTGAAGTGTGTCTTATTGATCGAAAAGCAAAAAATGAGATTGGAAATAAGATTTGTGGAGACGCGGTAGGTACAGAGATTTTTGATTTTTTGAATATTAAACATCCAACAAATGAAGAATTATCTTGCCACATTAAAGGAGCAAAAATATATTCTCCAGATATGAAAAAATGTATAAATCTATTAGACCCAAAACAAGCAGGTTATATTGTTAATCGTTTAGAATTTGGTCAACGCCTTCTGGATGATGCTCTAAATGCATGTGTGACATCTTTTTTAGATAACACCATCGCTTTAGAATTACTTTATGAAAATCATATAGTTTCAGGTGTAAGAGTCAAATTAAAAAATGGAGAAAAAAAAGAAATTAGGGCCAAAATTGTCATAGATGCTTCTGGGTTCTATTCACCGTTAAGAAAGACTATAAGGAGCAATATTGTTGAAAAAATAATTCCAAAGGAAGATAGTATTTTATGTTATCGAGAAATAGTAAAATTTCCCCCGTCTGAACACAAAGTACAGGATCCGGAATACATAACTATTATATTGGACAAAAAGAGAGCTCCTGGAGGTTATATTTGGTATTTTCCAAAAAACGAGTCTTCAATTAATATTGGATTAGGTGTATTCATGGATTACAAGGGTAAAGTTAAAGAATTTTATCAAAACAATGTTTTCAGAAATTATATTAAGACATCAAAGTATGAAATTCTCTCATCTGGAGGCGGTGTTGTACCGATTAGGCGGCCATTATGGTCATGTGCAGATGATGGGATAATGTTAATAGGTGATGCGGCATGTCAAGTTAACCCTTTGCATGGGGGAGGCATTGATCCTTCAATGAGAGGGGGATATTTCGCTGCTAATGTAGCATTTGAAGCAATTCAAAAGGGAGATTATACTTTAAAGTCTTTATGGAAATATAATGTTGATGTGATGAGAAGTTTTGGAGCAGAATACGCTTCCTTAGATTTGCTCAGACAAGTACTTCAAGTCTTTACTAATGAGGAGCTTAATTTTGGATTGGGAAAAGATTTGTTGTCAGGTGAGGAAATCTTAGAAATTTCATCAACAGGGGGACTTACATTATCTATATTTGATATGGCTTCAAAATTTATTAAAGGGATATCGAAACCGGATTTGTTGTTAGATTTAAATTATCTTCGGATAAGGATGAAAGAAATATCTTCGATTTATAAGAGATTTCCAATCGATCTGAACGAATTCGAAAGATGGAAGAATAATGCAATAGAAGTAAATAATAAAGTAAAAAAAATGTTAATAAATACAAGAATAGTAAATTAAATTATAATCAAGTGAAGTAAATGGTAAAATTTCTGTCAAACAAAATTATTGAATTCAATACTTATGAGTATATCGTTAATAAACTAAACAAGGAAGGAGCCTTACATTTTTCCTTAATTGATCCTGATCCTATTAAACAAAGCACAAAAAAAGCGGCCAAAATGGCTAAATATGCTGAAGAGGCAGGAACAGATGCAATTCTTATAGGTGGGAGCACTATTTTTGACCAAAGGTTTGTAGATGATACCATCATTGCGATTAAGGAAGTTGTGGATGTACCTGTAATTATCTTTCCGGGGGGGTTCTTAAATGTTTCAAGAGAAGCGGATGCCATTCTTTTTATGTCTCTATTAAATTCGGAAGATCCCTATTTCATTATTGGTCAACAAGCACTAGCATCATATACAGTTAAAATGGCTAATCTAGAACCTATTTCTACTGGTTATTTGATCATCGAACCGGGAGCTACAGCGGGATGGATCGGAAGAGCAAAGTTACTTCCAAGAAAGAAACCAAAATTAACAGCAGCATATTCATTAGCCGCAGAAATGTTTGGTTTTAAAATAATATATTTAGAGGCTGGATCTGGTAGTGAAAGAATACCTACAGATATTATTCAATTCTGCTCTAATTTAGTAAATATTCCCATCATTACAGGTGGTGGTGTCAATTCAAAAGAAACAGCTAGAGATTTTGTAAAAGCTGGAGCAGATATCATTGTAATGGGAACATTTCTCGAAGATAATATTTTAAAAGATAATGGGACTTCCCTTAAAGTCATCATTGATGAAATAAAAAATATGGGAAAAGAATGTCCAAAAAGCTTTTGTTTAAAATAAATATCGCTTGGTGTTTTAGATTTGAAGTTGAAGGATGCCATTGAAATATTAAGGCCCATTAATTGTTTAATGGGAGCTTTAACTGTTATTATCGGTTTGTTAAATACAAGAACTTCTGTCTCATTACCTTTACTTCTTTCTAATTTCATTTTAGGAACCTTAACTTATATATTTCTGGCAGGTTCTGGAATGGTGATTAATGATTTTTATGATTATGAAATTGATAAAATAAATAGACCACAACGACCGATTCCGAGAGGATCTGTTAGTCTGAGTCAAGCAAAAATGTTATTTTTTACATATTTATCAATTGGTCTACTACTTAGTGTACTTAATATTTTGATCTTCAATTTAAATTACATAATTATTGTTATAGCTGCATTTTTTGGATTTATGGGATGGATTTATGCAAAATGGGGTAAAAAAAGTGGATTTCTAGGCAATATAATCGTTAGTATTTCATTTTCTATTGGTATGATTTATGGTGCATTACTAAATAGCTCATCGATTCCCATTTATGTTTATTACTTCTTTTTAACTGCGTTTTTTCTCCTTTTGTCACGTGAGATAATTAAGGGATGTGAGGATATTGAGGGGGATAAAAAAGAAGGAGTAAAGACACTTGCTATTCGAATTGGTGCCAAAAAATCAATAACCTTTGCCATGATTTCTTCACTTCTTGCCGTAATCTTCTTCACTTTACCTCTTTTTACAAATATAATAAATCCATTTCTATTTTTAATAACGATGAGCTCTGGATTAATAATAGTTGCTTTTTCAATTTTTCTCATGATTAAAATAAATATGGAAAGAAACGATTTTAAACGTGTAAGCTTATTTTTAAAATTAGGGGCATTATTAGGATTGTTATCCTTTGTATTTGCTAGTTTATGAGTTGAATCTTTTTAAAAATCTAATCAAATCTTCAATTTTCTTTTTTGTAACAAGCTCTTGAAGAGAGGTTATGCCACTGTTATCCAAATCATGAGGAAATGTTCTAATTAAACCTCTTATTTGAGTTAAACCCAAATATTTTCTTGTATAATTAGCATTTGAATATTTATATGTTGTTAGAAATTCACTATCTAACGTGTATCTGAAATGCTCTAGTAAAGAATTAAAATATTCTCGTAGTAATTTTTGATGAGAAATGGATAATTGAGGGTATAGAAAAATATGGATAGGATGTGTGCGATAGGTGTTTCCTGATACATAAATACCACTAACAATGAAATCATCTTGAATTATCCCTAATCCCACCCTTCCATCATCTGAACCACTGTCGACCGTTTTCGTATATAAGATATTTGACTTAACTTTATTCTTCAGTTCTTCATTTATATCAATTTTTAATCTTTTATACTCCTGATGTTCATATCTATTTGCGTCAATTACCTCAACTTGGCAATGACCATTATTTTGCTTGACTTCAGCTTTTGTTAAGTAATATTGGACCTTAAGCGGATTCTTTCTTCTATAGTTTTCTATAAATTCATCAAAAAGAGAACCAGCGCGATATTTATATTTAGGATTTAGTTTAAAATTTCGATTTAGAATAACACCTTTTTTTTTAATTTTAATTCCAGTAAAATTTTGCATATTAGTTGAGGGAATCTGCTTTTTACTAAACAATCCAATACATGTGTTTGTTCCAGTAAATTCAAATACTTGAGTCTCGAAAATTATCATTTTAATAATTTGGTACTCTTTTAAAAAGTCCATTCGAAACTTATTAGAAATAGATGATCCAAAAAGAAAATTTGACGGAATTATATAGATCACATTTTGAATCTCGTTTCTCAAATCATTCATCATGGCAATTTGATATAAATCTTGATATCCTTGATATTTTTCCTGAAAATATTTCAAATATTCCTTTGTGTCATCATTTTTCGTTATGTATCCTAGATATAAATATGGGGGATTAGTGATATGATATATTGGGAATTTTCCCTTCTTCTTTAATGATTCAGGAAAATTTAAAAGATTATCCCTTACCATAATATTATTTTGAGCTATATTTTCAGGGATTCCGTAAGAAATTGCGTTATCAATGCATTTTTGAACCATTTCTTGATGAATATCAAAAAGAAAAATATGATCCTTGAAAAAACTTATTCTTTGATCTTGATTAAACTCTTCTAGAATGGGTAATATAAGATTACCTTCTCCAGCAAACAAATCTACCCACAAATATTGATTCAATTTATCCTTAATATGAGGAAAAATGAATTCCTTAAACATTTCTTTAGAAGTTAAATGAATTCCGTATTGTCGTCGAAATCTCTTTTTATCATTTTCCGTAGAATCCATGATAATCTGTACATTATAATGACGTAATAATTAATATAAGCATTAGGTTTTACAATCTAACTCGAAAAATTGGTCTCCAATTTTTTAATAAATGATTATTGATAATTTCTATTTAAATACAAATTAAATTAAAACAAATAGGATAAAAGTGAATTTAAATGAGTGTAGTAAAAAATCTTTTATTAAACGATTTTCTTGCTCAAGTAAAGAAGAAATTACCTGAATGGCTTAAATGGAAAGAAGATCAAGTTAGGGGCATTATTAATGATCTAGAAGCTCAAATAATGAACGAAGCTCGAATAATCGCAGCTGGAGATGAACCAAGTGATAAAGACATTCGAGATGCGATTATGAACTTTGGAACTCCCGAAAGCATCGCTAAACCCTACAAATCTCGTGGGACTCCCAAATTTTTCCTTACTCAAGAATTATTTGAATTTTATTTGAGATCTCTTTTCTTCTTTTTTGGAATTATAATCTTTATTAATATCATCGTGTCAGTTTTCAGATTCATCTTCGACCCTCCATGGTGGAATGTATTGGGAGATATGCTTAGTGGCATGTGGGTTGGATGTTTAATTGCAGCGGCGTTTATCACGATAGTATTTGTTTATTTTTCAATGGAAGGATTCTTACCGGAAGATTTTGGAATTATTCCTAAAAGGCTTGCTTTAATTTTCCCTTTCAATCTTACGGAAGAAGAAATCGAAGAAAATAGAAGATATACGCAGATGAAAATAGAAGAAATCCATCTAAATAGAGAATTAAAATTAGAAAAAGCTAAATCTCTAGTTAGTGAGAAATTCGCTGAGGTTCAATTAATTCGAGAAGAAAAGCACGCTGAAGCACGAATATTGAGGAGACAGAAAGCTGCTGAAGCAAAACAACTCCGAAAGCAAAAAGTTGCTGAAGCTAAAGAAAAACAGAGACTTAAGAAGAAATATCCTGTCACGGTTGGAGACCTAGTGTTTGGAGCTGTTGGCGGGATAATTTTTGGATTACTTCTCATCCTTCAACCATTTGCAAATATTACCGGACTATTTCATCCTGATTTTCTTAATTGGATAAAGTTATTTGGCTTATTAATCTTTATTAGTGGATTATTTAGTTTAGTTAGATTAGCAATGGGTGTAAGGAACCATACTGGTCAACAAATCATGCTTGCATTACTAGCGGGCTATAATATCTTGTATATTCCGTTATTCTTGTTATTACTAAACCAACCTGAAATTTTTCCGATTTCATTATTTTCTGGAGGCTTAATTACAAGTATAACCGTGGATCCAAGCTCATTGGCTTATATCATATATTTCTGGGTAATTATTCTCATTTGTATAGGAATTATAGCCGGAATGATTGAAAACTTCTATAAAATTTCCAAGCTCCAAAACCTAAAAAAGGATTATTAAAATTTATTTATATTTTTTCTTTCTTTTTTTATATTATGTGCGGATACAAAAATAATGAGAAATCTAATTTAATTAGAAGATTTGTTAAAACTCTCATCAATCCAAAAATAGTTAGAATTACAATAATTGTTAATCTAATCATTTTTATTCCTGGTTTAATATCATGCGTCTTAATTGCTAATTTCTTCGGTCCTCAAGGATATAATATTTTGGATAACTACATCAGTGATCTCGGATCAATTATCTATACTCCAGTCCCCTTTATATTTGATTTTATATTAATATTTGGAGCTATTTTCACAATACCTGCTTTTCTCTATAATAATAAGTTCTTGATGGAAGGAACTCAAGAAATCATTCTTAATCCAGCAGTTAAAATTTGGAAGAGGTTGTATTACCTCTTTATCGATGTCATCGCGATTTTAGGTTATTTTTTTCTACTAGTAGGATCGGTTGGAATGTTTGGTATTGGAATCTTCAGCATAGATAGATCTCCTCCAATACATTTCTTATTTTCAGTTTTTATATTTGCTGGCTTGATATTTGGAGCGTTATTTGCAGGAATCGCAATTCTCCTTAAAAAGGTAATTTGTCCTCATTTCCTAGGTCTCTATATGATTATTGGCCCATTTATGGCAGGATTTCTATTTTTGAACTCCCCATTATCAGTAAGTCTTCAATTCCTCGAATGGATAATGTTATTTGCTCAGCAAATTTGGCTCATACCAGCTGCTTTTTATACATTACATCATGTAAAAAAAGAAAGACTTTGATTTAATTAATCCCTCAATACAACTTCTAATGTCTTACCATTTGCATCGAAACATTTGATACAATCCATGTTTTCATAGGGGTATCCTAATAACATTGTAAAACGCCTTTTTTTAAAAATTAAGTTAAGCTCTTCGTTGCTGGAGAGGTCACCCGACGGCCGAGATATGAACGTCCCCTCATTTGAAACATCTAAAGGAATGCTACAAGTTGGCCTGAAAATTTCAAAATTCGTTTCTGGATCAGTACAAGATTTTGAAGGTAATATATATTCAGAGACTAGCCCTTTCTTAACACCTAAGAGCCCCACTAACTTATTAGGATGTTGAGTTTTACAAATATCCATTAAACCATTGAGAAAATCTTTCTGTATTAGAATTTGGTTTGATTCCATGCTTTCGATAAGAAGAAATATTTCTTTTAATAGTTCTACAATTGATAACGGCGGAAAATCATTCCAATCCCTCAAAGAAGATACAATCCTTTGCATTTTGAAAAGTTTTCCTTCATA
>JAGXNU010000139.1 GCA_019894815.1 Promethearchaeota archaeon | reverse complement strand
ACTTTCTTTTTATTAATATAATATAGTTATTGCCACGTAGGTGGATCTTAATCAAAAAAGTTCCCAAAATTATTTTTATATCAATTATAACATTAGCTATTGCTTTAATTCCGATTTACTTCATTATAGATTTTTTTAATCCCTCCCAAATTCGAAATATAGAGGTCCTTTTAGAATTTGAAGGCGATAATGCGTATTTAATGGTTGAAGATCAAATTAATTTGAATTTGACACATTATAGAACACCGGGTACTGCGGGCCGTGAAGATTGCGTCGATTATTTCGTGAATAAATTCAAGGAAATTGATGAAAACTTCACTTATATCTTACATAATTTTACAGTTTTATCAATAAATTGTCAGAATGTCGTTTTTAAATTAAATGAACATTTCGATAATATAGTGATTTTAGCAGCTCATTATGATTCGAGGGCAAAAGCAACGAAAGATCCAAATATATCTTTGAGATCCGAACCCGTACCAGGAGCTAATGATGGAGCAAGTGGGTGTGGAGTACTTATTGAATTAGCACGCGTTTTATACAATCAAAGATTGGATTTAGAGTGTCAAATTTGGTTTTTATTCTTTGACGCTGAGGATCAAGGTTCTGATTGGGATACTGGAATAACTGGATGGAATTGGTGTGAAGGCTCAACTCGATTTGCTGATAATTTAGAAGATTTTTATGATTCCCCCGAATATTTTGATTGCATGGTTTTATTAGATATGGTCGGAGGTGATAATCTACAATTTATTAACGAACAGTACTCAACCTCCTCTCTTCTACAAGAAATATTTGAAATCGGAAGGCAATTAGGATTTGAACAAGCTTATCCAACAAATCCAATATCAGCGACGATCACTGATGATCACGTGTCTTTTGTAGAACGGGGTATTCCTTCAGCAGACCTTATTATTAACTTTTGGAATAATCCTTCTTGGTCCTATCATCATACTACTCAAGATGATTTATCTCACATTTCGAATCATAGTCTAGAAATAACAGGTAAAACAATTGAGCAATTTATTTATAACAATTATTTACAAATTCCAAGTAATAATTATGAAGGAAATTATCCTTGGAATAATGATATAAATTTAATAGATACTGATATTTTAATGATGTTAATAGTAGTCATATCCGTGATTGCCGTATCTACCTTAAGTTATGGTATATACAAGAAATATGTGAATAAACAAAACGCTAAATTAAAAGAATACTAAAAATTAATTTTGATGATAAAATTCAGATATTTTTTTACCCTTACCCAAAATGGCATCAACCTTTTCCAGTTCTTCGGGGATATTTATCTGTTGCGGACATTTTTCCAAGCACTCACCACACTTAGTACAGAGGGATGCATTACCATTTGGATATTCTTTATTTAACTTTTTCCTTGAATTAACTAATTTCTTATACCTTCGATTTATCAGGAAAGACATACCTCCTTTCTTTCCCGTGTAAGCTACATTATTAAGAACTGCAAAGTTTTCGGGGATATTAACACCTGAAGGACATGGCATGCAATATTTACATGCTGTGCATTGAACAAGGATGTTCTTGCGATATGTTTCTGCTAACTCTGAAATAATTATATTATCGTCTTCACTCAATGAATTTATCCCGGAATTACTCGCGCTTTCAATATTTTCATCAACCATTTTTTTGGATCCCATTCCGCTGAGTACAACACCTACTTCAGGTTGATTCCAAACATATTGTAATGCCCAATCAACAGGTGTTCGCTGAGTTGATGCCTTTTTCATTATTTCTAAGGCTTCCATTGGAGGATCCGCTAATTTTCCACCTTTGACAGGTTCCATCACCACAACTGCTATTCCTTTTTCATGAGCATATTTTAATCCCTCATGAGTTGCTTGGATAGCTGTATCCATATAATTATATTGGATTTGTGCAAGATCCCAATCATAATAATCAATTATCTCTCTAAAAACAGGAAGTGTGTCATGAAATGAGAATCCTACATGTTTAATAATCCCCTTTTCTTTAGCTTCTTCCATTTTTTCCATTAATTTTAATTCCTTTACTTTATTAAATTGATTTCTCGATAGAGCGTGAAAAAAATAAGCATCTAAGTAATCTGTTTGAAGGCTTTTTAATTGCTGGTTGAGATATTTATAAAAATCTTCTGTTTTTCGGACAAGGAACATTGGTAATTTGGTGACGAGGAATACTTTTTCTCTATATCCGTCCTTTAATGCTTCCCCTATTACTTTTTCACTTGCTCCGAGACCATAGATCCAACCTGTATCGAGGTAATTAATTCCATTATCAATCGCATAACGAATTAGCTTTATTGATTCTTCCCAATCTACTCTAGGTAAGATTTTTTTTGTGGGAAGGCGCATAGCTCCAAATCCAAGAGCAGACACTTTCCAGTCGATCGATCCTAATTTTCTGTAGTTCATTCAATTCACTCTTACGTCAATCTATTTTAGGAATATTCTTTTGTAAATAGTTTTTATGATTTTTGTTATGATTTTCACTCTAACTCATTTTATTTTCTACTAAATATCTCAAATTAATAAATTATTTTTATTTTTAAATCCTTTTATTATCAATTAGAAAAGAAAGCAATTACTTGAGATAGCAAATATGGACATTTTTACTCATTTAGTTTTTGGAGCACTGACCTTTAATCTATTTCAAAATGTAGGTATCTCTAACTATTTACTTTTGATATTGTTCTTTTCGATATTACCTGATTTAGATATATTCATTACACCCTTAAAACGAAAATTTAAATCAAATTATCTTGAGCATCGTTCTGGTTCACACTCTTATATTATTGGACTGATATTATCAATAATTATTTGTGGAATCTTTTCAATTATAACATCAGAACCGTTTTTAATTGCTTGGGTTTTAGGGATATTCTTTTATGGAATACACATATCTCTTGACTTGCTAAATACTACAAAAATACCTTGTTTCTATCCCATATCAAAAAAAGAATATTGTTTCTATGTTGAAAAAGCAGGTAGCTCGTTTACTCTGTTGACTTCTTGGATATTCATAATCAGTCTTCTAGTGGTCTTCAATAATTTTCCAAGTTTTTTTTTGGCAGTAATTAATATCTATACAAACTTTACCATATTTTATTATTTATACCGAATTCTTACAAAAATTTGGATTAATTCTCATCTAAAAGAGAACCAAAAGTATTTTCCTGGAGTATTACCTTTTTGTTTTGTTATTTTTGAAAAAGAGATCATTGATAATAACCTTTCATTACTGGTAGAAAGGAAATCTCATTTTTCGAAATCAAAACTTATACACAAGAGTAAATCAATTCTAACACCGCAAGAGATGATTTTCTTTAAGGAGGGAATTGAAATGTACAAAGAAAACTATTACTTTTCAAAATGGACCGTTTTACCAATATTCATAAGAACCAATGATGTTTTTTCTATAAAATTTTTCTTTTTAGAACCGATGGTACATTCAAGAGCAATGTATATACAATATAATTTCGATATGAATTCGAGAAAAATTATTAGTAATGATCGAAGTTTTGGTCATATTTGATATTAGTCCCTATTTGTTTGGAATGAAAATAAAAGCCAATTTAAAGAAATCTCAAATTAAAATAATTACTTCCAATGATTCAATTTGTTATTTCTTTATTTTCTAAATCCTAAAATTGCACGATGTTTCGTTTCATCAATATATATTTTTTCAATACTAAATCCTTTGAAAACTTTATAGATTTCGCGTTCAGTAAAAAAATGATGGGGAAGTCCTTTTTCAGGTCCTGAAAGGGGGAGATATGTCCCTTTTTCTATTTTTTCTAACTTCCAAGGATTTTTTTTGCTAAAAAGCTTAGGCATTGGTACTGTGATGAAAATTATACCATCAGGCTTTAAAACACGTTCAATTTCTTGAATCGTGAATTTTACTTTTTCAATTATATTGTGATGCAATGCTTGGATGGAAATCACGGCATCAAAAAATGAATCCTCATAAGGAAATTTCTCTTCCATTCGGTGAATCGTCAGATTGCAATTTAGATTATTTTCTGCAAGCCATTTTTTAGCAATTTCAATTCCATCAAGAGCAGCATCAAGGCCATGTACCTCAAATCCTTGATTTGAAAAAAAAATTAAATGTCGACCCGTACCACAACCTAAGTCTAGAAGACGTTTCGCATTTCTTTCTTTTAAATGATCTGCTATGCCCATCATATCAGGATGAGGTTTAGTAAATACTTTCCCCTTTTCTCTGAAAATAGAGTTCCAACTGTCCATTGTGAATGTCTACCAAATCAGTGATATTCTTAATGAGTGCATTCCCAAAAATAATGCCCATACTTTTCTTTGAATTCTTCAGCAAATTCATTTATTTTCGGTCGTATGAATTCATAACCATCTTGAATGCATTCATAAATAACAGGAAGTGGACCTAATACTTCACCATCAACTTGGCATACATATGATTCATGTTCAAACGTCTTCATTTCTATTCTCACTTTCTTACTCTGATATTCTTTAATATCAGGATGAGGGAGTAGTGAGGCATTATACATTCTTCTAAATTGTCTAGCTAATTTAATCTTATCAATATTTACAATACTTATATCAAAAAGACCGTCTTCAAGACTAGCTCTTTGACAAATAAACATTCCTCCACCATATGCTCCAGAAAGTCCAACTGCAGCAAGAGTGGCTTCACCTTCAAATGTATCATTATCCATTTTAACGATGATTTCTTGGCTTTCAAAATCTTTTAATACGTCTAAAATAATCATATTATAATCTTTTTCTTTGTTTTCATTTGATCTCCGTGCTACTTCACTATCGAATCCTTGAGAGCCAATTCCTAAGAAATATCGTTCAGTCCCATCATCTTTTTTAGCAAGACCTATATCAGTTTTTCCTGAATATCCTTCAGCAATGATTTCACAGGCACGTTTTATATCTGCTCTATATCCAATTGCAGCTGAAATGTCATTTCCAGATCCCATAGGTATGAAACCGCATAATGCTCCAGTATTTGAAGTGATGACACCATGCAACACTTCATTTGCTGTTCCATCACCTCCTGCTCCAATTACACGATAACCATCTTTAGCGAGTTGGTTAGCTAGTATTATCGCATGTTCTTCACGTTCAGTTTGGTGCAAACTATAGGAGACGTTTAAATTATCTAAATATTTCTTTACATCTTCAATTTCTTCTTTAACTTTACCTTTATTTGCCATTGGATTATAAACTATAGCATAATCAACCATAATTTTCACATCTTATTCCATTTATGATACGGTTTAAATACATGTTTTAATGTATTTTAAACGTTAAGGTATAAATACCTTTTTAAAAGTTTTAAGATTATTAGAAAAAGAGTGTTCTTTTCCTATAAAATTAGCAGAATAGGAATTTACTTTGCATTTATTATTGCAGAACAATTAAGAAATCTATTTTTCTTTCCAAAGAATACCACACTGATTGCAAGAATATTTTTTACCGTAAATTCTTGGATAGGCGCAAAGTACATCAGTTTTATCGGTCATTTCATGGATTTTGTATAAGTTCGAATCACTACATATAGGACAAACTCGTCGCCCTTCTGGTTTTGGGATGATTAAAATATCTCCATGAG
>JAGXNU010000138.1 GCA_019894815.1 Promethearchaeota archaeon | reverse complement strand
GTATTGACATGGTCGTTTCCGGGATTAATTTTTGTTGCTTGGACAATAGCAAATCTCTCACCAAGAGCTCGATCAAATCACCTTTGGTATTTAGAGACATTCCCAGACTATCCTAAAAACCGTAAAGCATTAGTACCGTTTATCTATTAGATATAAAATTGTTTATGGAAGATAATCATCATGGATGTAAAGAAAGATCTTATTATAGCACATGTAGTTTGTTTTATCTCATACTGCTTAGCATTTATAGTAGCCATTACATCCTGGTTTTTTTTCTCTAATCTCTCCTTCTTGATAAGGATACTAATTGCTGATATTTCAGCGACAATGATAATTTTCGTATTTAGTATATTTTTTAAGAATGTTAGTTTGTATGATCCATACTGGAGTGTAGCTCCTCCTATTATAATTTTCTTCTATTATTTCAGTCCTGTAGCTTCACATTATGATTTATTAAGACAGACTATTGTTTTAACATTAGTTTGTGCATGGTCCATTCGCTTGACATTTAATTGGGCCAGACAATGGAAGGGTTTGAGTCATGAAGACTGGAGATATTCTGAAAGGAGAAAAAAGAAATCATTTTGGTTTATTAATTTATTTGGTTTACAATTAATGCCCACTTTATTAGTTTACCTTGGTTGTTTATCATTTTATCCTGTAATGTTTGCAGAAATCAATTCTTTCGGAATAATTGATCTTGTAGCTATTGTCATTACATTAGGGGCTATAATTATTGAAACGCTGGCAGATATACAATCATATAAGTTTAGAAACAATAGAGAAAACCAAGAACAATTCATTAAAACGGGACTGTGGTCGTATTCAAGACATCCTAATTATTTTGGAGAAGTAACGTTTTGGTGGGGTCTTTTTCTTTTTTCATTTGCTTCTAATCCGTCATTTTGGGGTTTTATAATTGGACCAATATCTATTACTATTCTTTTTATTGGAATTAGTATCCCTCTAATGGAAAAAAGGAATCTCCGCACCAAACCTTCTTATGACAAGTATATAGAACAAGTATCTGCTTTGATTCCTTGGTTTCGAAAGAAGACAGAATCTAAAAATTAATATGCTATTATTTTTTACTCGCTTTATAATATTTGGATCTTTTTAATAGAATCCACCTAATAATGGGTCTAACTAAGGGAACAAGATGTCTCTTAAATCCAATCCATCTTTTCACATCTGCATAAAAATCTGATAAGTCATGATTTTGAAATCTGAGTATTTCTTCGATTTCTTTGGTGTCATAGAAACCACAATGAGAATCTTTTTTCGCAAAGGCTTTTTCAGGGAAAAAATGCCGACCAAATCCTATTATTTCTAACATATCGTCTATGTGTTCCCCAAATTCTATTTGGCATTTTTCTCCACCACCCAAATTAAAGATTTTACCCCAAATTTCACGAGTTCCAATAGCGTTTACCATTGCCAAAGCAATATCTCTAGTATCAATAATTTCCACCGATGTTTTTAAAGAAATATCAAATAGAACTGGTGTAAATTTCAACATGGCAGTTGATGTACAATATGATAATCTAAAAATAACATATTCTAATCCAGATTCTCGGATTAGATGCTCTGCGGCAATTTTTGATTCAGCATAAGGATGTCCTGGTGAAATTTTAATAGGATCTGTTATTTTAATATTTGGGTCTTCTACACGGTCACCATAAACAACTATCGAAGAGGGATATATTAATTTCGTTGGTTTTTTCTGAAGTAACATTGCGTTAATGACATTTCTTGTCCCTTCAACATTTACAAGATTAACAATCTCGGGATTGTAATGCGATGCAGAAGGAATAACAGCAGCAGAATGAATGACCACATCTTGGTCTTCTAGTGCTATTTTTACTTCTTCATAATTTTCAATACTTCCCCAAATAATTTCAACTCCGTATTTAGAATACTGAATAAAGCGTTTTTTATTTTTTTTTGAACCTCTTAAAAATAGTCTTATATCATAAATGTCTAATCTTGATAATAATTCATTAAAAATGTCAATTCCTACGGTTCCAGAAGCACCTGTAAGAAGAACCTTTGTTTTTACCATATTTAAATAAACCTACTAATATCCTAAAAAATGATATCAATAGAGTTATAAATAGTTAATGAAATGAATAAGATATTTATTGGTGTGAAAGGTCTTCTACTCAACTATATTTTCCATCAAATATCTCAATGAGTAATTCTTCTAGTTTTTCTACAGGTATGTCTAATAACGTGATTTCTAAGTGTCTTCCTCTTTCAGCTTCTTCTATTCGAACTGTTTTTGATGAAATTATTTTTAATAAGTTAAGTTGACGCACGTATTTTCTAAATGACATTTTTACATGAGGTTCTACATCATACGTTTCACAAACTGCTTGATATTCCTCAAAAGCATCATCAACAACTGCATAATCCTCGCTCATTAATGACCTAGTGATTCCGTAAAGTGCTAATAATTCTTGGTCATTTAGCTGGTCTACAACGTCTGCTCTGAATGTGGGGTAAACTTCATTTGACGCTGCTCTAATTAAATCGGCCGTTATATGATCTAATCCTTCTTTATCTGCTTTAAATCCACTTTTTCTAAAAATTTCTATGCCGTGTCTCAAATTACTATGTTCTACAACAATTTGACTAACAATTGTGAGTAATTCCTCATTCAATACATATTCTTTGAATGCTAACTCTGCTCTATATTGCAAAATTGTCATGGCTTCCTCGAAATTATATGGCTTGAGCGTAATTTTATCATTTAATCTACTCAAGATTCTTTCCGTTTCGATTCTCATCCAATCTCTATTTCTACTTATTAATAATATTGAGAGTTTGGCATTCTGATGACCAAAGGTCTCTGCAATGTCAAGAAACGCAAGGACCTCTTCAGGTTTTAACAGATGGGCCTCGTCAATAATAAGAAGCATGTAACCCTGATCATTGACTAATTTTGTAAGAATTAACTTCAAAGCTTCATCATCTGAAAATCCCCTCCCTGAACCATGTGTATATTTTGCTAAAAGCTCTCGGATTATCTTACTTTTGGAGCGAAAGTTAATACAATTATAATATTCTATAAATATATTTACATCCTTTTCTAAAGCAACTGTCCTAAACATTTTTCCAAAATATCGCGCTGTAACAGTTTTACCGATACCTCCTTTTCCAAGGAGGAGGCAATTAATGGAAGGTTGTTCTTTTTCCTCTAGAATACGTCGAAAATTAAAAATAAGACTTTTAATGGTGTCGTCTCGACAATATAATTTATCTGGTACATAACTAAAATCAAGCGAACTCGCTTGTTTAAATACCGATTTCTTCATGAATTCTTTCCTAAACAGATCTTCGTCCATGATAAACTGCTACTTATTGTTTAAATTATAGTTTGATAAGTTATAATAGGATATTTTAAGTTTAAAGTTTCCCATCCTATTAATTTTATAATATTGATGTTGTTAATAAAATTATTTACCAATAGTTAAAATTAAGATTTAAAAATAGTAGTGAAAACATTGCATTATTAGTATGATCTCTCAAATGAATCTAAAAACGGCCATTATTGAGAGGATGCATTGTTGTATAAGATTCTTTTAATTTCGTGATATCATTTTTCGCATAGATTCGTGTAGTGTTTGGCGAACTATGACCTAAGATATCTTGCAATTCACTAATATCCATGCCAGATCTTCTTAAATGAGTTGCTCCAGTGTGTCTAAACACATGGGGTGTGATTATTTTGTTAATTGAAAATCCGCATCTCTCCCTTATCAGTTTAATATCTTGTTGAACAACTCGAGGATGCATTTGTTGATTTCGAGTATTCACTATCAAGTAATCCTCTTCTTCATAAGTAATTCTATTTTGAAGTGAATCGTTGAAAATCTCTAGAGTTTTCTGATCAACAGGAACTATTCTCTCTTTATTACCCTTTCCTCTTAATCTAATATATCCCTCATTAAAATCTACATCTTGAATCTTAATATTACATAATTCACTTACTCTGGCCATCGTAGAATATAGTAATCTAATAATGAGATAATAACGGTCGCTTTTTCTGGAATTAAATAATTTTTTATCTTTCAATTTCTCAAATATGGTTTCGATATCTTGTAAATCAAGAAATTTCGGTAGACTTTCTTCTAATTTAATTTTTGGTGATTTTATTTGAGCCATTGGGTTTTTTGAGATAAATTCATTATTTGTGAGAAACTTAAAGTAAGATCGTAATGATGCAATCTTTCTACTCATTCCTTTTTTAGTGTATTCCTTATCCTTCAATTTTTTGAGGAATAATCTTATCCTTTGTCTGATAACCGGTGATTCAAGCTCAATATCTCCAACAAAATTAACAAACTTTTCTAAATCATAGCGATATGCTTTTATGGTAGAAGTTGCGCAACCCTCCTCGACTTCTTTACTAATTAAGAAATCACCTATGAAATCAGAAAATTTATATCCTTCCATAATAATCAAATGACATCGTGATATTACATAATACCTTGTAATATATAGGTAATATCACTAAAGAGAGTGAGTAGATAAATATCGAAACTTATTCCTTTTTTATTTGACGGAGATATTTACACGCATTAATTCCTGCGCGGGAACCCTCAGCCGCAGCAAATACGACTTGATACAACCCCCCAGTTACATCTCCTGCAGCATAAACACCTTTAATGTTTGTTTGCTGATTTTCGTCAATTTTCACGTTTTTATTTTCATCTAATTCTATTCCAGCTTTCTTAAAAATTGAATTAGAAGGTACATGAGATAAAATAAATAAGCAATTTAAATCATACTCTGTCAATTCGTCATCTTCAGTCAATTCTTTATCAACAGGCTTAACTTTGATCTTTTGGATCACGCCATCTGCGTTTGATATGGCTTCCACTATTTCTGTTTTATCGATAATTTCAATTCCTTTTTCTTTAAGTTCTTTAGCTATTTCAGGGAGTTCTTCAAAACTAACCTTAGTTATAACGTGAGTAATGCATCCCATTTGATGAAGTGTTAATGCGTCTTCTAAAACTTCCTCATCATCTCCATAAAGATAGACTTCTCTTTCTCTATATAAAGGACCATCACATAATGCGCAATATGAAACACCATAGCCAATTAAATTACTCTCATTTTTAATAACTTCTTTCCTTTCTCCTGTACCAGTAGCAATGATGATAACATCAGATGATATATTTGCTGTTCTTGTTGATACCATGTTCATGCCCATTCCAATCATGAGAGATATGACATCTCCTTTAATTAATCGCACGCTTTCATGACTTTCAGCATGTGAGGTAAATTTCTTCAAGAGATCCGGTCCTGAAATATCTTGTTCTCCTAACCAATTTTTAATTTCTTTAGTTTTTGCCAAAGCTGAAGATTCTTTTCCAATTAAAATTATTGTATCTCTATTTGATCTACCACAATACACCCCAGCACTCAATCCCGCTGGACCTGCACCGATTATTAATATTTCACACTTATATTCATCCATTACATCCTACCCCAATTCAATTCGGATAATAATAATAATACAATATTATAATATTGATTTTTGATGTAGTTTAAATTTTATCATTTGTTCTTCGTTTGATAATTTTTAAATATACTGTTATTAATCAAGTTTTTATATG
>JAGXNU010000137.1 GCA_019894815.1 Promethearchaeota archaeon | reverse complement strand
AATTCTCTCAGCACTCATGAGGAAAAGTGATAGAAAAATTGTATTAAATGTAGGATTACATCCCAAACTAGGTAAATATTATAACATGTTCTGTTTTAAATGCAGGAGGAGAATTCTTTTCTCAAAATCAAACAATAAAAATGATCTTTTTCTAAATAATTATAAAATCTCAGATGATTTCATAACATATTCTGTCCAAGATACACAAAAAGCCAAGTGGGAATATATCACGAATGTATCTAAGGAAAAAAGAACTTGTCCTGCTTGTAAGGAAGAAATAAAAAAAAACTATAAGATCAAACTAGGCGTAAGCGAACGCATCGAAGTAATATCTACACAAGATAAACCAATTCATCCCTCCCATCGCCCTCCATATATCAATGCAATACCATTGTTCGATATTCTTCGATCTATAAAAAAAATTAAAAGTACATCAAGTAAGACAATTATCAACCTTTATAATTCCCTCATAACAAAGTTTGGAACAGAATATTCATTACTATTGGATGAACCGTTAGAAAGTATTGAACAAGAAAATAATGAATTAGCCACAGTTATAAAAGCAATGAGAAATGAAGAGATTGAGTACGCTCCAGGAGGAGGGGGAACATATGGTCAGATCAAGCTCGGAATGGATTAAATATCAAATTCAAAAGTCAAATTCAATAAATCTCCACACTTAGTACATACCATCCAGTCGAATATTTTGGCAGTGACTACAAAAAGCTCTAATTCTTTACGAGAAAATTGATTTTTGAACTTTTTCTGATATGTACAAGTAGGGCAACTAATAATAGCTCTAACCTTTATAAGATTATCATTCGATTCTGAAGCGATTGACTGATTGCTGCTTTCCTTATTGTATTCAGTTTCCATGTTCGAAAAATCCTCGTAAGAATATAATGAAAATTCAATCTTATAAATTTAATTCTATGATTATTTGTCGTACTATTCTAGCGAATAACGAGAAAACTAATGATTATTTAAAATTCATACATTAATGTTAAGAAGATATTACAACCATATTACTTCCTTATATTATTCAGATATAATACTCATATTATAGATTGACTTATACTCATGGAATGCCGCCACATTGACAGATAAAAATTATGATTTGGGTGATATTGCTGAATCAAGGAATTCAGTTCGGTCTCGTTTTAACGAGATTGCCAAGCAAAATCAAGGTTTAAATCGAGGTTCTAATTTAGATAATGATGAGTATTTATCAAAGTTGTTAAAAGTAATAAAAATCAAATCCTTAGTAGTAGGAGTAGGTGGAGCAGGCAATAATACAGTTTCACGAATGAGTGACGTCGGTATCTCTGAAATACAAACTTTAAATATTAATACTGATGCTCATGATTTGTATTACTCGAATGCCAAACAAAAATTATTAATTGGAAAGGACAGATGTAATGGATTTGGCTCAGGAAATGTTCCTAGTATTGGGACTGAAGCAGCAGAGGAAGATGTTGATAGATTATCTAAAGTACTAAATACTGACGTCGTTTTCATAACGTTTGGTTTAGGAGGAGGTACAGGTACCGGAGCTGCTCCAATAATCGCGAGAGAGGCAAAAAAAAATAATGCAATAGTCGTCGCATTTTGCTCAATTCCTTTTTCCTCAGAAGGTAAAGAAAGATTAAGTAGGGCAAAAAATGGGTTAGCAGATCTAATGAAACATGTTGATACGTTAATTCCTATACCTAATGATAATCTCTTGAGATTTAACCAAAAACTTCCCATACTAACCGGCTTTAAAATAATGGATGAAGTATTGATAAGGTGCATGCGAGAGATTCTTAGTTTAATTAACAATTGCGGTTTGATTAATATTGATTATGCCGATGTAAAGAAAGTACTTGAAAAGCAAGGTAATATTCCTTCTGGATTGATAGGGATTACAGAATCTTTAGGAGAAGAAACAGATTTGGTTCAAAAAGCAAAGCTAGCATTAAATAATCCTTTATTAGAAACTGATCCTACTAAAGTCGATAATTGTATTGTATCCGTGTCTGGAAATCATCGGTTAGCTTTATCAAAATTAAATACAATTATTTCTGCAATTTCAAGCGAAATCCCAGAAGAAGCGTCGCTTAAATTTGGGACTTCATTGAATCCAACATTAGGATCGAAAATTAGAATGATGGCATTAGGTCGAGGACCAATCTCACCATATGTTCAAGCTGCGGCCGACGATTCTGAATTTCCCCGCCCTAACATAAACCATCTATGAAATTATAATAAATTTTGGTAAGATACATATTTTATATCAACATTTATGTATCTATTAGCTTTTTCTATATTTAAAAAAAGGAATTTGAATTATAATGCATGACAAAATGCCCAAAAATGAGCTAAAAAAAGAAATACGGAATTTTTTAGAAAAAAGAAAAATAATTGTTTTATGCACTTGTTCGGATAATGTACCTCGAGCGACTCCAATGGATTTTTACATGGATAAGAAATCTAACGATTTTAATATCTATGTGGGACCTGCCCCGGGAAGGAAGGTAAAAAACATCGAAGAAAACCCCATTGTGAGCATTGGAATCTACACGCCCATGGATACTGGCAAAATCCAAGGGATGCAAATTACAGCTTCCGGTAAAGAGAGATTGATTTTTTTGAGAGAAGAGGATGCTGAATTTGAAAAAGCTCAAAAAATAGTCCGAGGAAAAAGAAAGCTCCTATTGAAGATTATTCCAGAGAAAATAGAGCTTCTCGATTACGATTTTATTAAAAAGGGATATTCACGGCTTCAATATTTAGAATTATAAAAAGATATTTTGAAAAAAACTTTACGGTTATATTATACCTACTTTCAAATTTGAAGGACTTAATTTAGAGAAAAAGATTTTAGGAAAACATTAATTGTATAAATTAATAATATCAGATGATCATCAATACTTCGTTTTTGATTAACATGTTATCCGATGAAGATAGAACGCAATTAAAAAGCGCAACTAACGATAAAGAGCTCAAAAAAATATTTAAAACAATAGCATCAAAGAATCCCGATCAATATTTCCCTACTAAAGAATTAAAGCATTTAGGATATATGAGAAAGAAATGTGAATGCTGTGGCAAATATTTTTGGACAATGTTAAAAGAAAGAAAGGTTTGTGGGGAACCTATTTGTTCTGGAGGGTTTCAAGTCACAGAAAACAACCCCATTAAAAAAAAACTGTCATATATAGGTGTTTGGGAAAAAACTGTCGAAATCCTTGAGCCGAGAGGGTACGTTCCTATTAAAAGGTACCCTTGTGTAGCAAGATGGAACCCTACTTCAGAATTCACTATAGCATCAATCTCTGCTTTTCAACCTTATGTTATTACTGGTGAAGTTGAACCACCTGCAAAAAAATTAATAATCCCTCAATTCTGCCTGAGATTTAATGATATCGAGAATGTAGGATTGACCGGTTCACACAATACAGGTTTTGTAATGGTAGGCCAACATGTTTTCGTGTCTCCTGAAGAGTGGGATCAAGGACAACTCTTTTTGGATATCCATGCTTTTATCCATGACGGTGTAGGTTTACCAAAGGAAGAAATCACGATTCACGAAGATAGTTGGGCAGGAGGCGGCTCCTTTGGGTGTAGTCTTGAGTTTTTTAGTCGAGGAGTCGAATTGTTCAATCAAGTGTATACCATGTTTGAGCAAACTCCAGATGGTCCACGAGAGCTGAGTTTAAAAGTCTTAGATATGGGGCTAGGTCAAGAGCGTGTAGCATGGTTCTCCCAAGGAACTCCAAACATTTACGAAGCAACATTTCCACTTGTAATCTCTAAATTAAGAGACATAACCAAAGTTAAAACACATTTTGAGTTATATAACGATTTTTCACGGTATTCGGCTTATTTAAATATGGATGAAGTAGACGACATGGATGCTGCCTGGGAGAAAGTAGGAATAGAGCTTAACATGGATGTAAAGGAGTTGAAAGAAAAGATTTTACCCATGACAGCGCTATATTCTATTGCTGACCATGCTAGGACACTACTATTTGCAATAACCGATGGAAAACTCCCTTCTAACGTAGGTGGAGGGTATAATCTCAGAGTCATTTTTAGAAGAGCTATAAGCTTTATCGATAAATTTAATTGGGATATAAATATAGCTGATGTTTGTAAATGGCACGCGGAAGAATTAAACGAATTATTTCCGGAAGTTTCTGAGCATTTGGTTGAAATTAGAGAAATTTTAGATGTAGAAAAAGACAAGTATTATAAAACAAAACGAAAAGCCAGCAAAATTTTAGAAAAATTACTTTCTGAAGGAGATATTTCAACCGCGACCTTAATTGAAATATATGATTCCAGAGGCATTAATCCTGAAATGGTTAAAGAAACTGCGAAAAAGTTCGGTAGAACCATAAAAATCCCCGATAATTTTTATAGTTTAGTAGTAGAAAGGCACGAAAAAGTAGAGCAAATTCACGCAACAGAAAAAAAAATTGAGCTGGATTTAAAGGGGATCCCCGAAACTAAGTCTCTTTATTATAATGATTATACAAATACTTCAAACAACGCAAAAGTCCTGAAAATTATTGATAACATGGTAATTCTCGACCAATCAGTCGCCTACCCTACTTCAGGAGGACAGTTACATGATATTGGAAATATTAACAGTCAAAAATTTGAAAATGTGTTTAAACAAGGTAGCTATATCATTCATGTTTTATCTGAAAAACCTAATTTTAAAGAAGGAGATACCGTTAAAATAGAAGTAGATAAAGAATGGAGGACTCAACTATCACAACACCATACGGCAACTCATGTTGTTAATGCTGCAGCTCGTCATATATTAGGAGATCATGTTAATCAAGCAGGCGCGAAAAAAACCCTTAAAAGATCTCATTTAGATATAACTCACTATGCTAAAGTTCCCCATGACAAGTTAAAGGAAATAGAGAAAGAAGCAAATGAAATAGTGAACCAAGCTATCGATCTTAAACTATCTTTTATGCCTCGCTCAGATGCGGAACAAAAATATGGAATGACGATCTACCAAGGGGGAGCGGTACCCGGTAAAAATATAAGGATCGTGGAGATTCCAAGAGTAGATGTTGAAGCTTGTGGAGGTACTCATTTGAATAATACATCTGAAACAGGAAGAATTAAAATTCTTAAATCTCAAAATATTCAAGACGGAGTAGTAAGATTAACTTTCACAGCGGGTAAAGCAACAAATGAACTTGAAGAACAACAAGAAAAAATATTGTATAAATTAGAAGAATTACTTGGGGTGCAATCAAATCAATTATTCTCGAGAATTCAAGAGTTATTGGATAAATGGAAAAAAGTACACAAATCTCTGAAAAATGGCGAATATGATAAAGAAGATACTATTCTAAATTCTCAAGAAAAGCATGATGGGGATCTCTTAACGCGGATTTCTGAGGTTTTAAACACTAAAAATGAATTAATTTTCCAAAAAGTAGAGAAATTATATAATGAATGGAAAGACGCCGTAGATAAGTTAAAAGAAATAACTTCACTCTTAAATGAATCATCAATTAGTAATTTATTAAAAAATGCTGTTGAAATAAAGAATTATAGAGTAATTTTTCATTCCGTTGAAAATTTATCTCAAAAAGACTTAAAAAACCTTAGTACTAAAGTGGTAAACAAATCAGACGATTTGATCACTCTTTTGATCGACAAAACGGATAAAGGGATTATAGTAATGGGCATGTT
>JAGXNU010000136.1 GCA_019894815.1 Promethearchaeota archaeon | reverse complement strand
GCCATATAATAATGGATTTTTTGCTTTATTAATTAATTCTATAGCCTTATCATAACCTTGCTTCCAATCTATTTTCTTCAGATTGTTATTCTCTCTAAACATTGGATCTGTGATGCGGTTTTTTGCTGTAACTTGGTCAAAATGTTCCTTTCCCTTTATACAAGCTCCAACAACTTCATCAATAAATATTCCATCACTTCTTATTATAATATCATCACATAATAATGAGCATCCTGAACATGGGACTCTTTTCATCTCAACTTCACCTTCATTATTAAACATATTCAATTTTGATTGCTTCTCGTGGACAGTATGTTTCACATACTCTACATTCCCTTTCTCTGCCTTCTGTTTCTATTCGACGACAATGTTCTAAGTTTAACAATTCACATTTCCCTTTTTTTACTTGAAACAATTGATGTTTATCTGGAGGGTAAGCCGGGACTTTACCGCTTAGAGTTGGAGGACAATATCTTGCATTTACGGGACAAACGGTTACACAAATGCCACATCCATCGCATAAATCTGTATCCACGTTGATTTGTAACTCTTTTTCTTGACCCTCTTCTGATCCGATCATTTCCTTTAAAGTATCGAATTGTTTCTTGTATTTCGGCTCTAAAAGTGGCGGGCAATCTTCAATTTTAACTTTACCTTGTAGTAATGCTAATGCGAATGCCATGCAGGTTTTTGGATTACATTTTTTACAATTTGTTTTTGGTAAAAATTTGTATAAATCCATGAAATTTTGTACGGGAATGATATTTCACCTTGGAATTAAATATTTCATAATCTCTTGTGTTGAAAAATATTTTGGAACTTATTAATTTCTTTAGATTATTGAATATAAAAAGACTTTTAAATAGAAACTAGCAAGTAATATTATCAAGGCAAGGTGATAATTTTTACTTCAAATAATTTAAATGTATTAGCAATCATAGCCCACCCTGATGATTTATCATTTTTTAGTGCAGGAACATTAGCACGCTGGGTAGAAGAAGGGCATGATGTAAATGTTATATGTTGCACGAATGGAGAAGTTGGAACTCTTAGAAATGATTTAACTAAAGAAGATGTAGCTAAAAAGAGAGAAAAAGAACTTAGAGCCTCAAATAACCTATTGGGATTTAAAGAAACCTTAATTTTAGAACATTCTGATGCGGGTTTCATTAACCCAGCAGTCCTAAGAAAGGAATTAGTATATCTTGTAAGGAAATATAAAGCAGATCGGGTGGTAACATTCGATCCTTGGGCAAAATATGAAGTGCATCCAGATCACGTTGTTGTGGGAAGAATGGCGGCTGAAGCTGGAGCTTTTGCAGCGTTCCCCCTTCTATATCAAGATCAATTGGTTGATGGTGTGGATCCATATGCTTGTTCTGAAATCTGGCTAATGGGTTTATTAGGTCATTATCCAAATGCTTTTGTCGATATCTCATCTACTTTGGAAAAAAAAGTGAATGCCGCTTTGAAATTTGAGGCGACATTAGAACTCTTAGCAGAATTATTTTCTCCTAATATTGATCCCGCAAACGTCTCCGAAAAACAATTAAAAAAACTCACGCGACAAGCAAATAGCCTTCTACGTTCTATAGCATCTGTTATAGGAAAAAAAGCAGGTTTAGAAGTAGCAGAAGCTTTTTATGTCCAAAAAACTCTTCCAGGTCATTTTGATAATTTTCAACAATTAATGGCTGAAATGTTAGGAAATGCTCCAGAAAAACCTAAGATTTATTAAAAGATTCCTTTTTCTTTATTCCCCTTTTTCCATTTTTGTCAAAAGATCTTTACAGTATAGAATGCAATCAATGATTTTTTAATTGAGTACTAACGTATTAGAAAATTTAAATCTTCTAAAAAATAAAATGTGCTATAATTTTGCGAGAACTTGCTTTAGTTTTATGTATATCCTATTAATTGCCTGACTGGCTACTGATTCCGGTGCATAATCTACAACAGGTTCTGCGTACGACATTGCTTCCGGTATGGATAAGTCGAAGTTAATTCTGCCTAAAATTTCATGACCTGCTTTTTCAATGTATTTGTTTAATTGTTTTTGAGATGCGCTTTTTAAATCGGCTTTATTAATTACAATCCCGAAAGGAATGTTAAACTGGTTAACCATCTCAATTGCTCGTGACAAATCGTGCAATCCTGATGGTGTTGGTTCTGTTATTGCGACTATATAGTCTAAACCTGAAACCGTCGCAATTACAGGACATCCTATTCCAGGAGGTCCATCAATTAAAATAAGATTTGCGTCGTTGAACTCTTTGATGCTTGTAGCGTGCCATTTAACTTCTGAAACTAATAAACCTGAAGTGGTGCTACCTAGTTTAGTTTTGCCGTAAATTAAAGGAAATCCAATATCTGTTTCATATTTTATTATTTCTCCACTTTTAACTGGATTGATTTCAAATGCATCCTCAGGGCATAAAACCTTACATGCTCCACACCCCTCACATGCTAAATAGTCGATAATAGGAATGTTATCGCTCTCATTCCAATTTAATGCGTTAAATTCACAAAAATGGTCGTCATAACATTGTTTGCAATTCACGCATTTTTCTTCTAAAAATCGCGCTTTTTTTGTAGTAAATGTGTCCTGGGTTACTACGTCCTCCTCAGATTTAGGTGGTAGTATTAAGGCTAAATTAGGGGCATCAACATCGCAATCTAATATAATTAGATTAATGTCCTGATCCTTGTACGCAATGCTAGCTAGCGATGCTACGAGCGAAGTTTTCCCCACTCCCCCTTTTCCACTTATGACCCCAATCTTTTTCATTTTGAAAAATCACCCCATTTCATTAAGTTCTCAAAAATTATTTCAAACGATTTGTAGCCAGCTCCATCCCTATCATATTTGCTACTTTCTTCCATTAACGGAATCCCTTGACAATACGAGCTTACAATTTCTTCGTCTAAAGGAATGTCGCCTAAAATTTCTATCCCTTTTGCTTCTAATTCTTTTAAAAATTTCTCTTTGTAACCCAGTAGCGATGATCGATTCACAATAGACTTGTATTCTTTCTTTAACAAATCAATCAATTCTATGATTCTCAATAGATCAAGCTTTCCGAACCTCGTAGGTTCTGTAACTGGTATGACAAGATCAGCCCCACTAATTAATTCTTCTACGTCGCAATGGGCTCCAGGCGCTGTATCTAATACAACGACATCGTATTTTTTTGGCTCTGTTTTTATAATGTGTTCTAAATTTTCCATTAATTTATTTACAATTACAGCTGAGCGCGCTTCGGCTGGCTTTAATTCGCCTAGAAAAAGATCCATGTTAAATGCTGAGGCTGTGTAAGTCCATCCAATAACTTTTAAATCTGGTTCAATGGCATTAGTCGGACAAATTTTATAACATAGTTTGCAACCTGAACAGACCGTTGATATAGGAATTGGATAGGAATCTTTTATGTGTAATAGTGCATGTGTTCCACAATTTTCTGCGCACAACCCACACTTTGTACATTTATCCTCAATTATTTTAGGTAGGAAATAAAGAACTTCTGTTTTATTCTTAAGTTTTGCGTTTAATAATAAAAAGGTATTGGGGTTCTCAACATCTCCGTCGATAAGAAGTACTTTATAACCCCGATTCTTAAACATTATTGCCAAATTCACGGCAACCAGCGTTTTCCCCGTCCCGCCCTTGCCACCGGTAACACAAATAATTTTTGGTTTTTTGTTAATGTTGTTCATATTTAGTCTTGCTTTATATTAAATAAGTTATAAATTTTATTTGATTAAACTTGTCTTCCTTGACCGCCTCGGCCTCCGCCCATACCTGCGTGAGCTCCAACATTTGAAGATGTAAGAACTTGCAATTTACCACTTAAACGCAAATCTATTAATTCTTTCACAGTTCCACCCTGTGCTTGATAAATTGTAATATTTAATGCACTTAAAGAACTCGTCGCGTTAGGACCTAAATTGCCTACAATGACTTCTGTGGCCCCGTTATTACCTATGATTTGAGCCGCTTGAATTCCCGCACCACCCATCGCGCCTTGCGCATCATTTACAACGGATTTAACTTCTACAATTACATTATTCTCAATTGTGACGATAGTAAAGCTGCTAGATCTTCCAAATCGATTATTTAAAACCTCATTCAAGCCTTTATTTCCAAAGGTAGGAATACCAATTATTACCATTTTTTACATATCACCACTTAAAGTATGATTAAACTAAATTTTGATCGAATTTAAATTTTTTTGAATAATTATTAAAAATGATTTCCTCTACATAAATATAATAAATATCTATATTATTTAAAAAAAGAATTGATTTTAAGTTAACAATAACAAGAAGTTAAGAAACGGTTAATCTTTCTTAAGATTACCCTATTTGAGCTCTATTTTCTAAAAGTATGATTTAAATCATCATGGATTTTTATTTTTGCCCCATTTCAGCATTTTTTATGAGCTCTGCTGATTTGGTCATATTTAACTTTCCATCAATGTAAAGATTTATTAATTCTTTAATTGTAATTTCTTGATCAGGTCCTTGAAATGTTTTAATATTCAAGGAATTTAATGCTTTGGAGGCGTTTGACCCTAGTCTGCTAACAATTAGCTTATCACCACCATTATTTTTAACTAATTCAGCTGATAGCGTGCCAGCACCTCCTGGTTCGTCAGCCGCTAAATTTTTGATTACTTTAACTTGTATAATTTCATCATTCTCAATATAGACAAATGTAAAGCACTGACAACGACCAAATTTTGGGTGAAAATTCTCATTTAATCCTCCTTCTCTATAACTCGGTACTGCTATTATATCCATATTTGATTTACCTTTTTTTTTAAAAACTTTTAGTTAGCTCGAATAATATTTTGATTCATTTCTATAAAAGTTTACTCATTACATGATTTAAACGCAATGGACGAGAGAATGGTAAGCATTAGCAATAAAAATAATATCAATTGGATCCATATTTATAATCATTTAAATATAGATTAATATCTATTATTCATGTTATAAAATATTCATAGATTTATTATTTGATAATAAGTGCATAAGCAATATTATGGGTCCATCGGGGATCAATTATTGCATCCTCAATAAATGATAACCACCAAATGAGATATGCTACCCCCATGATTATTAAACCTAATCCGGGACCCACTAATTTATTTGTTTTTGATGTTGTTGGTTCGGGTTTTTCGTCACTCAATTTTCTATCACCTTATACAACTCTATAAAATTCCTAATTAAATTTTATATCTGTTTAATTTTATTTAAAATTAATATATTAAAATCATAAAAAAAAAAGTAAAAATGTAGAAAAAAGCCTACATTAATCTAATTATTTTGATTCTTCAGCTTGTTCCTCTTCAACTTCTCTTCTTTCTTTAATTTCTTCCCTGATTTTCTTTATTGTAATTCCCTTCAGCTTTATAAATTGGTAAATGAAGATTGCGCTAGAAATAAGAATTCCAATTAAGTAAAAGATTTGAATGGTCCAGAATAATGGTTGTATTGATTCATAGAACACTAAGTTAAAAATATAGGAGAGGGATGCAATTAAAGCTATCCAGATCATAGATATAAGCAAAGCAATTCTTTCATATTTTTTTGGCTCACCTTTATCAAATACTATGACTTTGAACCAAAATACAATACAGATAAATGCCACGGGGGTAAAAATGAGTGATCCTATTGTTATAGGAATGAGTAAGTACACTGCAAATCGATTTCTCCAGATTTCTAGTAC
>JAGXNU010000135.1 GCA_019894815.1 Promethearchaeota archaeon | reverse complement strand
TTATTAATGTGTAAAGATTGTCAAGACCTTTATCGATAAATTTCCTTTTTTTTTTTAATATGATACAGATTTCGAGGAAGAGACTAAAACTCTTCAGGATGTTATTGACATGATTTACGTGCATTATGAAGGTAGTTATTATCACTTGGAAGATGATGAGCCTAAAGAGGAATACAAGGAAGTAGTGGAACGCACCAGAAAGATATATCTTGAAGTACGAGAATTTAACACGAGTTTAGATGGAGATGAGGTATGAATGAGTAGTACAAAGCAAAAGATCAAATTCGCTTCCGGTTTTGAACTTAGTACTAGAATTTTAAAGTACATCTGTATAAATCACAAATTTTATTTTCTATCTCTTACTAATTTCTTCTATAATTCGATGAATTATGAAAATTTTAAATTTAAAATTTAAAATTCGAAGGAGAAAAAAAAATGAGTTATGTCAAATATAAAATTCCCGAAGACTTAAAAAAAGATTTAAAAAACGCCTTGAACACTATAGCTTCATCTCGAGATTCAAAGATAAGAAAAGGAATGAACGAAGTTACTAAAGCAATTGAAAGGAACTTAGCTAAGTTTGTTGTAATGGCCGAAGATGTTAGTCCTCCAGAAATACTTTTTCATGTTCCCTTGTTATGCGATGAAAAAAAGATACCATATGCTTACATATCAACTAAAAAAGAGTTAGGTGGGGCAGTCCGAATAAATGTTTCATCTTCTGCTATAGCAGTTGAAAATGTTGGTACTGGAAATGATAATGTTTTAGGTGGCATTATTAAGAAATTAGAAGCATTAAGAACTTAAAGTGGTGCATTTTTTTGGTAAAAATTGAGAAAGCTAAAGGAGACAAGAAGCAATATCGTGATTTTTCCATTCCTGCTGAAGTTCTCCAAATTGTAGGACGCACGGGTTTAACTGGAGAAATAAGCCAAATTAAAGTACGTATTCTGGAAGGTCCAGACAAAAATCGTATCTTGACCAGAAATGTCAAGGGACCTATACGTGTTAGTGACATCGTAGTTTTGAGGGAAGTTGAAAGGGAAGCCAGAAAGATAAGAAGAAAAAGAAAGTAAGTAATCCGGTAATTATTTATTTCTGAAAAATCAATTTTTATAAAAATTTTTTAAAAAACATTATTTCTTTTTAAAATATCCTAAAAGTTCCAAAGTTTCATCATATTCATCTTGTAGATATTCTCTTAAGGCAATTCTAATTGCCTCAGAACGACTTGGGACAATTTTCATATCTATCAATTTATGAATATTCTCATCATAAATATGAGGGATATTAATGGTAATATTTACCATTCTCGGTTTCTTTTTTTTTATTTCGGTCAATATACGAAATCCTAACTTTGTTAATTATGAAATTATTGATATGATGGATGAAATATGGAATGTTAAAAGCAGATCAATATACTTAACGTCTAACAATACCAAATTCTTAGTAATAAATAATAAGATTAGCTTTTATATAAAATTATGTTTCCATAATGACAGTGTTTAAAGATTTCTATATCAGATGTAAAATATTTTGTCAAATTAATAAATTAAATTAAATTTATTGACTGTTTTTTCATCAATTATTTCATATTAAATGAAAAAATTTTATTCATTTTCTTTCTTCTTGTTTCACGTACCGTCCACGACTTTCTATCGAGTTAATGTTTTTTACAACATATTTACCTTTATCTGAACCATTTAAATCATAATCTAAGAGATATCCGCTTATAAATGCTTTAAAACATTTGTCAAAATCTGATCCATGTGAAGAAATTAAAACACGTTTAAACAAGTGTAGATCAACGCTTTTATCTTCTATAGAATCAGAGTATTCATGTAATCCAAAGTCAATGAAAAAAATTTCATCATTGGGTGTTATGATTATATTACTAGTGGTAATATCTCCATGAATATGACCATTTTGGTGCAGTTTAGCTATAAAACGGCCAATGTCATAAAAGATTTTATTCTTTTTACCATCATCAAATACAGAGATTAAATCTTTTAATTTTTCCCCTTCGATATACTTCATAATAATTGTAGATGTGTTGACGTCTATCTCAAATACTTGAGGGACATTCAACCCGTAATTCTTAACCTTTATGAGTGCTCGAGCTTCATTAAGAGTCCTTGCCACCCTAATTTGCTTATCGATTGGTTCTATCCTGTATTTTTTTGGATATCTTTGTTTAAAAATGACTTCCTTACCAAACCAGAAACCGTGAATAAGGGAAGCTTCTGCTCCTTTGTGCATGACATCTTCTTTCACTATAGTATTATTTTTCATAGAATTCACCTAATTTCGCCAAGGAATTGTAATATTGTCCATTCGTTCTTTTGGATTAATATTGGTTTGAGAAAGATCAAATCCACCCTCGGATTTAAATCGCAAGATCCCTGTCCAAGCGATCATGGCTCCGTTATCACCAGCAAGTTTTAGAGGGACTACCTCATATCTTGTACCATGATCCTCACAAATACTCTTGATCATTTCTTGTAATCGCTTGTTTGCTGCTACGCCACCTGTTAGAAGTACTTCCGATTTTTTTGTATGGGCTAAAGCTCGTTCAGTTACTTCAGTAAGCATTGAGAATGAAGTTTCTTGTAATGAATATGCAACATCCTCTAATACAAATTTTTTTCCAAACTCGCTTGATTCAATTAGATGTCGTATTGCTGTATACAGACCAGAAAATGATAAATCCATCCCTTTTACAACATACGGTAATGATATGTAATTATTAGATTTTTCTGCTAATTTCTCAATTTTTGGTCCTCCAGGATGAGCTAATCCTGCATCTCGAGCTACCATATCAATCATGTTACCTATAGAAATATCAAGTGTTTCACCAAAAATTTGATATCTAGCAGATTCATAAGCACTGATAATTGTATTTCCTCCAGAAACATAAAGAGTTAAAGGATCTTCGATATCGCACATTAGACGTCCAATTTCGATATGTGCTATGCAATGATTTACACCAACTATTGGAATCTTACGAAATTGACTTAATAATCGTGCTACAAGCGCCCCAATTCTAAGAATTGGTCCTAAACCAGGGCTTTGACTAAAAGCAATTAGAGATATATCATTCAAGGAACATTTCGCTTCTTGTAATGCTTTCAAGATCACGCCCTTAAAATTTTTTAGATGATGTTCTCGTACTAAAGCGGGATGAAGGCCCCCTTCCTCAGGAATATACACGTTGTTAACCAAACCATGTACTTTTCCACTGAAATCAACTATGCCTACACTCCAAGTATGTGCTGTAGATTCAATTCCAAGACATAATCCTTCTTCCTTTTCCATGGAATTCAGCCTTTAAAAAGATCTTATTGAAATTTATACTCATTATTTGTAATAGATATAATAATATGTAATAGAATGTATTAATAAAGAATTTTTCAAAAAAATTTATTTATAACACTATAATGTTAGTTCGGAGCACTTCTAACGCGTTTTCGAGGAGTCCTTTTTCCTGTACCCTTAGTCCTTGTTGCTGTAGCGCCTTTTCTTTTAAATATTGTATAATGGCAATTTCCACATACATATCGATCATAATGTTCGCCTAGATAAAAACCATCGCCACATTTAGGGCATGTCCTATGAGTTCGATCCATTTTGTCTCCCTCAATTTTATAAAATTTTGATTGATTTGTCATCATTTATCAACTATTTTAATATATTTATTCTGCATAACCAAATAAGTGCTTGTATGGTTCTTTCTTGGCTTTTGCTTGGTATATTTCGTTTCTTTTATCTAAAGGCAAGTTCCGGACTTGGATATGAAACGGTTCGAAAAATTGGAGCTCCTTAGCGTTATCATATATATTCACTAGACCAACATCATGAGTAGATCCATAGTGGGTTTGAATTTTGTGTACAATAGTTAGTGGATCCTTAGCATTCTTTAAAGCCGCTATTTTCTTCTTAATTTCCAATCGATTAGGAGTTCCGGCACCAAAATGTTCAATTCTGATTTTAATTTCAGTTCTATCGATTAATGGGTTTTTCTTTTCTTCAATTATTTCAATATCAAATGTCATCTTGAACCATTTATTTTACTATTTGCTGTATTAATCAATTATATTAAAGATTAATCTTTGATACTGATGATTAAAGTAGTATAAAAAATAAAATTTTGGTTTTTTAGGATAAATTATGGTAAATTTCAAGAATGAAAAGAAGTCCATTAGATCATTGTTATTTATTGAAATAATTTTATTATTTATAATCAGCTTTGTCATGCTTTGGTTAAAAAACATTATAGTAGGTTTTTTCTATTTAGTATTAATCTTTACAATAATATCATGGTTAATTTTATTCCTATTGACCATTAATTTGTATAATAAACAAGATAGAGAATCCTAGCATCTGGCACTATTTATTTTGCATTAACGTAATTATACGGGCAACCAATTTTTTCACGTGGCGATTTAATTCCACCATTACAATACCTTCTGGAAGGGAGGGCTTCCGGTCTGTAATTGGAGGTTGTCCATAAAAAATAAACCTTTTGCTCGTTTTTGATAACGGTAGAACAAGAGTTAATGGTAATACTAGTAGATCTTCTTCACCCCGGGTTATTTTTAAAAGAGTTCTTTTTTCAGTTTCGGCAATTTTTTTCAAAAGATCGATGCTATCGGGATTTATGGTACCCTCAGGGTTTTCAAATTCAATAATCTCATCAAAAAAATCCTCAAAATCTGCCTTGATGGATTCCCTCTTTGTTTTTTCATCAATAATTGAAATTTGAACCTTTTCTTTCAAGAATTGATTATTTAGGAAATCTTTTGTAACAATATCCCCCACTAAGTAGATCTGAATCTCAGAATCAACATTTTTAAGAATTTCAATAACTTTAGGAATCGTTTCAACGCGTGATCCGGATATCAAATCACCTAATGGTTGAGAGTATTTTTGACGCTGGTCTGATTTAATTTTCAAGTTATCACTCATGATACAAACACATGACTATTTATTCATGACAAATAAATAGGTAAAAATTAGTAATAATATTACCTAACTCTTAAAGCATATTTTCCAGGATAATGAATCTTTAAATATTCGGCGAATTTGGACTCATTAGGTTTAATTATTACTACCTCTCCAGTATAATCGTCACTTAATGTATGTGTCTTACATTTTGGACAAATAGTTTCATTTTTAGTTATTAAATGACAATTTTTACAAGCTCTTTCTTTCATACTATTACATCACCACGACAAGAATTTATGCTTCAACATCATCATCTTCTGGGGGTTTTGGTTCAGCGTACTCGTCTACAATGTCAGCTTCAATCCATTCGGGTTTTCCCAAAAATTTCTGTCGCATCGTTAATCCTAATTTGCCGCTTCGTCCAGTACCCATCGAAACAGCAATGATCTTTGCTCTTACCGGATCATTGACTTCAAGAATTTTTCCGGTTTCCTTTCCAATAAACCTATTTCCAACCTGTTCATAAGAGATATAATCATCGCATATTTGAGACACGTGTACTAATCCGTCCAAGGGACCGAGTCGAATGAATGCCCCAAAGTCCACAATTTCAACTACTTCTCCTTCAATCACTTCTGAAATCACAGGTTTAAAGGTTAAGACTGAAAATTCAACCTCATGAAACGTGTTTGCATTACCAGGGATGATGATACCCGGACCTACATTAACCACGTCCACAATTGCTATAATAAATCCATAATCACGCGTGATAATTCCTTCATAATCTTCAGAAAGAATTATGCGAGCACTGGTCTCTTTTGGTTGATCAAATAAGAATGGTGGTATTTCACATTTTGATGATAG